>NZ_CAMYPD010000028.1 GCF_947286155.1 uncultured Tessaracoccus sp. | reverse complement strand
ACGAATGAGCGCTAAAGTGCAGGGCCCGACGAGCGCCCCAGCCGGCGCCCCCCCCCGAGCACAGACCCGTTCCGCGTCTCCGGCGAGGACTTTTCTTAATAGACCACCAACTACAACTAGTCGACGCTGCGTCTTGGTACGCGGCTTCGCCGCTACTCGACGGTCTGTGGGGCCCGGTGGTTGAGTAGCCGCCGGAGGCGGCGTATCGAAACCCTGTCGGCGCGTCTCGATACGCGGCTACGTCACCTACTCGACGGTCAGAATTACTCAGCCAGGCCGTACAGGCGGTCGCCGGCGTCGCCGAGGCCGGGGACGATGAAGCCGTGCTCGTTGAGTTTCTCATCCACCGCCGAGACCACCAGCGTGCACGGCACGGCGAGGTCCTCCAGCAGCGTGGTGAGCTTCTCGATACCTTCCGGCGCGGCAAGCAGGCAGATGGCGGTGATGTCGTCGGCGCCACGGTCGACGAGGAACTGCACCGCCCCGCCGAGCGAGCCGCCGGTGGCGAGCATCGGGTCGAGCACGTAGCACTGCCTGCCGGACAAGTCCTCGGGCAGGCGCTCGGCGTACGTCGTCGGCTCGAGGGTCTCCTCGTCGCGGCTCATTCCCAGGAAGCCCACCTCAGCGGAGGGCACCAGGCGGAGCATGCCGTCGAGCATCCCCAAGCCAGCGCGAAGAATCGGCACGACGAGCGGCGCCGGATCGTCGAGCTTCTTGCCGATCGTGGGCGACACGGGGGTCTGGATTTCATGGTCATGGACACGCACACCGCGCGTGCCTTCGTAAGCCAGCAGCGTGACGAGTTCGTCGACGAGCCGACGGAACACCGGCTGGGGTGTGTTTCGGTCACGCAGGAGCGTGAGTTTGTGATCGATCAGGGGGTGCGAGACAACACGTACTTCCACAAGGCCAGTTTCCCACATCCCCGCTCTGGCCGCGCGCTTGCCCAGCCGGTAGTCTGTCGATTGCGGATGCGGCCGAACCGCTTCCGTCACTGCTAGGGAAGGTGCGTGCCGTGGGCGTGTTCGATGCCGAGGATGCTGAGCCGTTCGATCTCGACGACGACGTAGACCTCGACGAAGATGATGACGACTTCGACGATGACGACCTCGAAGACGCGTCGGAAGACGACGTCGACTTGGTGGTTGCCGCGTACCGTGAAGACGGCGAGCCCATCGCCGTGCCCCTCGACTACGACCTCGCCAACGACCTCGACGAACTGATCCGCCAGCTCACCCGCCTGCCGGGCGACTCGGGCGCCGACGGATTCGTCTCGGTGGGCGGCGACTTCTTCGTCATCGTCCGCGCGCGCGGACGCATGGTGGAGGTGCTGCTTTCCGACGCCACGGCCGCCAACGAGTGGCCGCTCGCGCGCGACGTGCTGGATTACCTCGGCGAAGACATCCCGGACGAGGACGACGACTCTTACCCGGTCGGTGACTTGGGGATGTTCGCGGCGAGCGGTCTGCGCAGCTTCGAGCTCGAAGCCCTCGCCACCGACTACGACGCGGACTCCTACGAGTGCCTCGAACGCATCGCTGAGAAGTTGAAGATCGCCGACGAGTTCCACGCCGCCGCGGCCGAGTTCGACGACTGACGTGGGTTCCCGCTGGCATGACGCCATGCGGCTGGCCCTCGACGAGGCCCGCTCGGCCGCCGCTCACGGGGATGTGCCGGTGGGGGCCGTTGTGCTCGATCCCGAAGGCGTCGTCGTCGCGAGCGCAGGCAACGAACGCGAGCTGCATCAGGACCCAACCGCGCACGCCGAAATGGTCGCGCTGCGCCGAGCCTCGGAAGCACTGGGCGAGTGGCGGCTCGAGGGCTGCACCATCGTCGTGACCTTGGAGCCCTGCACGATGTGCGCGGGCGCGATCGTCGGATCACGCCTTGCCAGGCTCGTGTTCGGGGCATTCGACGAGAAGGCCGGCGCCGTCGCGAGCCTCTTCGACGTCGTGCGCGACCCCCGCCTGAACCACGCCGTTGAAGTCACGAGCGGTGTGATGCGCGACGAGTGCGCGGCCGAGCTGCTCGCCTTCTTCGGAGAACGCCGCGAGGGCGCGCCCCGGCCGTGAGCCCGAACGCCGAAGCGGTGTCCAGGCCCCGAACCGGGGACGCGCCCTCGTAGAGGATAGTTACCGCGGCATCGCGTAGTACTGGGTTTCGAGGTACTCGTCGATGCCCTCGAACGAGCCCTCGCGCCCAAGCCCCGACTGCTTCACGCCGCCGAATGGCGCCGCCGCGTCGGAGCCGAGGCCGGTGTTCAACCCGACGATGCCGTACTCTAGGCGCTCCCCGACGCGCAGCACGTCGCCTTCGTCGCCGAACACGTACGACATCAGGCCGAAGTCGGTGTCGTTCGCGCGGGCGACGACGTCGTCGACGTCGGTGAAGGTCTGCACGGCCACGACGGGCCCGAAGATCTCCTCGTGCGCGATTCGCATGTCGCTCGTGATGCCGGTGAGGATGGTGGGCTCGAGGAAGCTGCCGGGCCGGTCGACCGCGTGGCCGCCGCGCACCACGGTGGCGCCCTTGGCGACGGCGTCCTCGATGAGCGCGACGATGTCGTCCACCGCCTGCTGGTGGATCAGCGGGCCGAGCTTGGTGCCCTCGTCGAGCCCCGGCCCGACGGGCCAGTTGTCGAACTCCGAACCCAGCTTGGCGAGGAACTCGTCGGCCACCGACTCATGCAGGTAGAAGCGGTTCGCCGCCGTGCACGCCTCGCCGTTGTTGCGCATCTTCGCCACCAGCGAGCCCTGCACTGCCTTGTCGACGTCCGCGCCTTCCAGCACGATGAACGGTGCGTTGCCGCCCAGCTCCATCGAGCACTTCAGCACGCCGTCGGCGGCCTCCTTGAGCAGGGTTTGCCCGACGGCGGTCGAGCCGGTGAACGTGAGCTTGCGCAGGCGGCGGTCATGGATGATCGCGTTCGAGGTGTCCTTCGAGTTGGACGAGACGAACACGTTGACCACACCGTCGGGCAGCCCGGCCTCCTTCAGCACCTCCATGAGCAGCAGCGTCGTGAGCGGCGTCGCCGACGCGGGCTTCACGACGACGGTGCAGCCCGCAGCGAGCGCTGGGCCGATCTTGCGCGTGCCCATCGCGAGCGGGAAGTTCCACGGCGTGATCGCGAACACCGGACCGACGGGTTTGCGCGCAGTCATGATGCGCTGCCCACTCGCCGGGGCCATGCCGAACCGCCCGTGGATACGCACAGCCTCCTCGGAGAACCAGCGGAAGAACTCCGCGCCGTACGTGACCTCGCCGTAGGCCTCCGCGAGCGGCTTGCCCATCTCGAGGGTCATCAGCTGCGCGAAGTCATCCTTGCGTTCGTGGATGAGCTCAAACGCCCGACGGAGCACCTCGCCGCGGTCGCGGGGCGACGTGGCCGCCCACGACTCCGCCGCGTCGCACGCCGCATCGAGTGCCGACACCGCGACGGCGACGTCACCGTCGGCAACTTTCGCGATCACCTCCCCGGTGGCGGGGTTGGTGACGTCCATGGTGGGCTCACCCACCCACTGGCCGCCGATGTAGTGCTGCTTGGGAAGCTTCTCGAGAAACTCGTCCATGTCACTCCTCGTCCATCAGGATTACTTGACGCACGGCCCGCCCTTGCGCGAGCTCGTCCATCGCTTCGTTGATCTGGTCGAGCCGGATCCGGTGGGAAATGAGCTTCTCAACCGGCAACTTGCCCGACCTCCACATCTCAGCGTAGGTCGGGATATCCCTTGACGGAACCGCAGACCCCAGATACGAGCCGACGACGGTGCGCGCCTCGGCGGTGATGGTCAGCGGGGTGATCTGCGAGACGGCGTCAGGCGCAGGGAGGCCGACGGTCACCGTCGTGCCGCCGGAACGCGTCGCCTTGAACGCGGTTTCGAACGCCTTTGCGTTGCCCGCACATTCGACGACGTGGTGGGCCTTGATGCCCTCCTCGATCACCTGCTGCGGGGTGTACGTTTCGTGCGCACCGATCTCGCGGGCTTGTTCCAGCTTCGAATCCAAGGTGTCGACGGCGATGATGCGTTCGACGTCGCGTCCCACCGCCGTGATGAGCGCGGCCATGCCGACGCCACCCAAGCCGATGATCATGAGCGACTCCCCGGGCTGCGGATCAGCCGCGTTGATCACCGCGCCGCCGCCGGTGAGCACCGCGCATCCGAGCACCGCTGCAATCTCGGGCGGCACATCGTCGTCGACGGGCACCACGCTGCGGCGATCCACGACGGCGTAGCCGGCGAACCCGGATACCCCGAGGTGGGTGTAGATGGGCTTGCCGTCGCGCGTGATGGGCTTGGATCCGGCCATGAGGACGCCCTCGTTGTTGGTCTTGCTGCCCTCGCTACAAGGGAGTTTGCCGTCGGTTTGGCAGGCCTCGCACTCGCCGCAGCGGGGGAGGAACGTCATGACGAGACGTTGCCCCACCTTGAGGTCGGTGACCTCAGAACCCAGCTCAACGACCTTGCCGGCCGATTCATGCCCGAGCAGCATCGGCACGGGGCGCACCCGGTTGCCGTCGACGACGGAGAGGTCCGAGTGGCAGATGCCGGCGGCTTCGATTTTGACGAGAATCTCGGTGGGGCCGGGCGCGGCCAGCTCTACGTCGCTGATGGTGATGGGTGTGGACTCGGCGTACGGTTGCGCGCGTCCGATTTCTTCCAGGATGGCTCCGCGGGTTTTCATGACGGTTCCTTTCGCGTCGAGGGGGCGGCGGGTGCTGCGTCGCTACCGAATGTGGCCTTGGCTACGGCAGGCGCCAGCGCGTCGCCGGCTTTGAGGGGTTTGTCGTGGAAGACGCCTTCGTGCGCCAGCACTGGGCGACGGTCGCCCGCCAGCTCGGGGTACTTCTCCTCGAGCTTTTCGCGTTTGGTCATCTTCTGGTGCCAGGTGCGGATGGCGTCGGGGTGGCCCTTGCCAATGCCGTGCCACGTATTGGGCATCTGCTCGCGCGACGGCCCGGCGTCGGCGCTGTTACCCATGCGCGCCATCGACGGCACCCTGTTGGTGGCCTGGCCGCAATCGGGGCAGGCGGGGTTGTCGTCGAACATGGATCGAAGCTGCACCTCGTGACGATGCCGGTCAGGGCATAGCACGTCGTAGCTGATCATCAGGAGTAGAACCCTTCCGGAGCGAGCTTCAGCTGGCGGTACTGCTCGGCGTCGTGACCGAACACGACGGTGGCGTCGGTGCGTTCGGCAATCTTGCGCAGCTTCTCCACCGACTCCAGCCAGGCGAGGTTGTTCCACACGATGGCCGCGCCGACGGCCGGCGGGCCCCACGAGTTGCCCATGTACACCGCGTCGGAGGTGAAGATGTAGGTGCCGTCGTTGGGCAGGTCTACCTTCAGGCTCATCGTTCCCCACGTGTGGCCAGGGGTTTCGATGACCGATACGCCAGGGAGAATCTCGACGTCGCCCGTCACCGCTTCGATGTCGAGGCCCTTGTAGTCGCTGACGAGGTGCGCGCCCTGGAACTCGCCTTCGATGGCCATCGCGCCTTCGATCTCCTTGTCGTTGGCGAGGATGCGGGTCTTGCCGTTATCGAAGTCCTTGGCATTGGCGGCGTGATCGAAGTGCAGGTGGGAGAGCACGAGGAGGTCGACATCGTCGGGGCCGTAGCCGAGGCTCTCGAGCGCGGTGTCGAGGTAGCCGGGGCCTGCGGGGTCTTCCTGGACGGGGAAGAAATCCTGGAAGCCGGTGGGAGCCCAGCGGGTCTCCCAGTCGCGTGGGACGCCGGCGTCCCACAACACGAGGCCGTCGGGGTGTTCGATGAGCACCGCGTGGGTGGGTGCCTCGCCCCACGGCGTCGGCTTGTTCTTGTCCTGGCGAGGTCGAATGGTGTTGCCGCCTTCCAGGAGCAGCCAGGTGAGGTCGCACTCCATCACGCCGGTGGAGAGGATGTGGAGCTTGATGTCGTTCATGGTGAGAACCTTTCGTCGACGGTGACTGTTCTCCGAAGAATAGGAGCGAGTAAACCCGTCGGATATGGCACGGTGGGCCACAGTTTTGGGTTGAATGTGTGCATGGAGCACAGCCAGTGGGTAGAGATCCTGCGCGGTATCGCGAACCGCGACGACCTTCCCGACCTCGCAGTCCGAGCAGCCCGCCTCGACCCGATGGCCGCGGGCCTCGTCTCGCAGATCGTGTCTGAACTGGAGCGCGGGCGACGACGTGAGGAGCTGCTGCGCGTCCTCCACGACACCGCATCCGATATCACCGCGCTGCGTGACATGCAGGCAGTGCTGAAAGCGATCTCCGTGCGCACGCGCCAGCTGCTCGGCACCGACATGGCCTACGTGAGCCTCAACGATCAGGATGCGCAAGAGACGTTTATTCAGGAATCCGACGGTGTGCGCACCTTCGCGTATCGCACCATCCGTATGCCGCTGGGCACGGGCATCCTCGGTAAGGCAGCGACGGGGCGGCAGCTGGTGGCCACACATGACTACATGGCGGATTCCGAGATCGTGCATCTCTCCGACATCGACCACATCGTCCAGGAGGAGGGTGTTCGCGCGATCATGGGGGCGCCGCTCACCGTGCACGGACAAGTACTCGGCGCGCTCCTCGTCGCGATGCGCACGCCCACGCGGTTCACGCAGGAGGAAGCCGACACCGTTTCCATGCTGGCTAGGCAGGCTGCCGTCGCGGTGGACAACGCCCAGCGCTTCGCGGACATCGCCACCACTCTCGATTCGTTGGGCACGACGCGCAAGCGGGAGCAGGACGAGCTGGCTAAGTTGCAGTCGCTACTGGCTATCGACGAGCTGCTACTGGAGGTGGTGGTGCGCAGGCCCCAGTACTCCGACCTGCTGGAGCTGGCGCACCGGTTGATTGAGACGCCGCTCGCGCTGGTTGATTCGGAGCAGCGCGTCGCGCTCACCACTGTTGGCGGCCCCAACCCCGAGAGCAGCCCCGGCCGCAGCGATTGGCTACCAGCGGATGTGGAACTGCAGCGCGTCGTGGGTGTCGCAACACTCACGGGGCAGGCGTATGTGAGCGAGGGCGATGAGCCCGTCACTGTCGTGCCCGCCGTGGCTGCGGGGCGGGCGATGGGTGCGGTCGTCGCGAAGGGAAGGCTCGGGGAGAACGGCCGTCGGATTCTAGAAAGGGTGGGGCTCTTCGTCGCGGTGCTCGGGTTGATTGCGAAAGCCGCCGAACGTGCGGAGCAACGTCTGCATGCGGAGGTCATCGACGAGCTCATCGCGGGCAGGACGCTTGACAAGAGCCGGCTGAGAGAATCGCTCGCCCGCTTCAGACTGCACCCTGCCGACGACCTATGGATGCTACTCGTCGAAGATTCCGGGGGCGTGGAGGCGGCGCTGCGCGGGGTGATGACGAGCCGGGCGGGGTTGCTGGCCTGGCATGACGAGCATTGGTGCCTCGTGACGAACGAACAGCATCTCGCCGACACCGTGTTGGAGGCGCTGCATCAGGCGGGGGTGCCGGCGCGCGTGGGGGCATCGGGCAAGGTGGATGACCCAACGCACATGGCTGCAGCGCATCGTCGAGCACACATGGGGCTCTCGTCGCTGCGTGGGCTTGGTAAGGAGGGGCTCGCTGACGGTAGTCGCATCCGCGCGATCGACGCCGTGCTCGAAGTTGCCGACGACACGCACCCGCTGCTCGCGTCGGTGCAGCCGCTGATCGATCACGACGCTGAGCGCGGCACCGACCTCATGCTGACCGCGTGGACGTACCTGGAGGCGGACCGAAGTTTGGCCGATACAGCGGCGGGACTCTACGTGCATCGCAACACCGTGCGGCAGCGTGTGCAGCGGATTCGACAGATTCTCGGCGATGATTGGGACACTGGGGCACGCCGCCTAGAAGTGCATCTGGCGCTGTGGATTTGGCGAATGCGCAGTCCCAGATTCGCGTCAAGTGAAACGTAAACGCTAAGCTAACCAACGGTGACGTGTCTGAGCGGCCGAAAGAGCTCGCCTCGAAAGCGAGTGTGGGGCAACCCACCGAGGGTTCAAATCCCTCCGTCACCGCCAGTGCTCCCCGGGTCTGCAGGCTCGGGGAGTTTTTCTACTCCCGGTGGTTGACTCGCCCGCGCCTATCGGTGGTTGAGTCTCCCGCACCTCCCGCTGGTTGAGTAGCGCCGAAGGCGCGTATCGAAACCACGCCCGTTTAGGTGGAAGATTCTGGTCCGTGTTTGGGCGCAAAGCTGCCAGTGAAGGTCACGGCACCGCGCCTCGATACAGCTTCGCTACTACTCGACGAGCGGGGGATACGCGGGCCTACCCGACGATCGAGGCAGCCGAGCTACCCAGCCCCCCGCTCAGGCAGTCGGCGACGGGGAAGGCGCCGGTGAGCTCTGGGAAGGGGAAGGCGACGGCGATACGAACTCGCACACCACGCCGCCCTCGGTCTCGATCTGCTGCAGCGGGTTCTTCGTCATGCCCTCGTATACGGTGCCGACGAGCACGTCGACGCTGCCGTCGACCCGGTCGTCGTATTCAATCGTCGCGTTCGTGAACGCCGACTGCACAAGCTTCAGCATCGCCTCGTCGTCAGCACTGCCGCGCACCACCGTCGTTTTCACGCGGTCGTCGGTGTTGCCGGCGCGCAGCACGTTATAGCCCTGATTTTTTAAAACCTCGCTCACCTTGCCCGCCAGCCCAGATGTGAACCCGCCGTTCAGCACGCGCACCGACACCATGTCGGGCGTGATAACGGCGGCCTTTTTCGTCACGCACGGAGTGGGCGACGGCGACGGCAACGGAGCGGTGAGGCTCTTCCAGCCCCAGCTGGCTCCCAAAATGAGGAATCCGAGCAGCGCAAGCAGCAACACCGGAGTGGCGATCAGCCGGAACACGCGCACGGCATCCATCCTTCCTGGGTCGGGCGTCCACCCAATTTACTGCAACTCGAGAATTCGTGCGTGCACCGTGCCACGCTGCTGGAGCGCGGCACGCAGCGCCCGATGGAGCCCGTCTTCGAGATACAGCTCACCGTTCCAGCTCACCACGTGGGCAAACAAGTCGCCGTAGAACGTTGAGTCCTCCGCCAGCAAGGTATCGAGATCGAGGGTTCTCTTTGTGGTGATCAACTCGTCGAGTCGCACCTGCTGCGGGGCGATCTGGCTCCAATCACGAGGCGCATACCCATGCTCAGGGTAGGGGCGTCCCTCGCCGATTTCCTTGAAGATCACGGCCTCAGTCTACTGCGTCGCCCTCTCGAACCAGGAACGCCGCGCGCCCACGCGTCGGTAATCCTTCACCTGGCCGCCCATGAATCAGTACAGTGCATACCCGTGAGCGAACAACAGATCATCGACGGCTACACCTTCGACGTCCCCTCGGCGACGCTGGGCGCCCTCATGCACGACGGTGAACCCGTCAAGGAAGCGCGCATCGGCATCCCGCTGGGCATGTTCAACCGCCACGGACTCGTCGCCGGAGCCACCGGCACCGGCAAAACCAAGACACTCCAGGTGATGGCGGAAGCCCTCAGCAACGCAGGCGTACCGGTGTTTGCCGCCGACGTGAAGGGCGACCTCTCCGGCCTCGCCACCCCCGGCGAGGGGAGCGACAAGCTGCTGGCGCGCGTCGCCCCGCTTGGCCAAGACTGGGAAGCCGCGACGTTCCCCGTCGAACTCTTCGCCCTCGGCGGCGAGGGCCATGGCGTGCCGCTACGGGCGACGGTGACCGACTTCGGTCCGGTGCTGCTGTCGAAGGTGCTGGATTTGAACCCGACGCAGGAATCGTCGCTCGGGCTCGTGTTTATGCATGCTGACAAGGCCGGACTCCCACTGCTGGATCTCAAAGACCTCATCGAACTGTTGCGCTACCTCACCGCCACCGACGAGGGCAAGGACGAGCTCAAGGCCATCGGAGGCATCTCGACGGCGACCGCCGGCGTCATCCTGCGCTCGCTCATCACCCTCAATGAGCAAGGCGGCGACGTGTTCTTCGGCGAGCCCGAGTTCGACTCGTCGGAGCTGCTACGCACCGCCAGCGACGGCCGAGGCGTGATCTCGCTGCTCGAACTGCCGCAGCTCGCGTCGCGCCCGGCGCTGTTCTCGACCTTCCTCATGTGGCTCCTCGCCGACCTCTTCGAGCACCTCCCAGAGGTCGGCGACGTCGACAAACCGAAGCTCGTGTTCTTCTTCGACGAGGCACACCTGCTGTTCCGTGGGGCGTCGAAGGCGTTCCTGGAGTCGATCACGCAGACCGTCCGGCTCATCCGCTCGAAGGGCGTGGGCGTGTTCTTCGTCACGCAGACCCCGAAGGATATTCCCGACGATGTGCTCGCCCAGCTGGGTTCGCGCGTGCAGCACCAGCTGCGTGCCCACACGCCGAACGACGCGAAGGCGCTGAAGGCTTCCGTCGCTACCTATCCCCACTCTGACTATGACCTTGAACGCCTGCTGCAAGAGCTCGGCATCGGCGAGGCCATCGTCACGGTGATGAACGACAAGGGCGCGCCCACCCCCGTCGCGTGGACGAAAATGTGGGCGCCGACGGCGTCGATGGATCCGACGCCGGAGGCTGAGCAGCAGCGCATCGTGCGCGAGTCGTCGCTGTTCTCCCGCTACGGCGAGCCCGTCGACAGGGAATCGGCGTACGAGATGCTGACCAAACGCATGGAAGACAGCGCAGCTGAGGCCGAAGCCGCGGCCCAGGCGGAGGAAGAGGCGGCGAAGGCCGAGGCGGCCGCCGCGGAGCAGGCGAAGATCGAGGCCGAGCAGCGCAAGGAGTTTGAGCGCGCGCAGAAGGAATACGAACGCCAGCAGCGAGCGGAACAGAAGCGCCTCGAGCAGCAGCGGGCGCGTGAGGAGCGCGAGGCGGAACGTCGTCGTCGAGAACGCGAGCGTCGGACGGAACGCGTCGTTCGGTCAGTCGGTAAAGACCTGGTTCGCGGCATCTTCGGCATCTTGAAGAAGCGCCGCTGACGAAGAGCAAAGATAGATCAAGTTCGTGGTGGGTAGACGAGCCACGAACTTGATCTATCTCGACGTGTTTACTCGCCCAGCTCGGTACCGACCGAGCGCGCGGTGGTGATCCACGGGTGGTCGAGCGGCACGAGCGCGAGGTTGCCGGCGACGTCCTCCAGCGGGACGGCCGCCGCGCCCTCACCCTTCGATGCCACCATGACGCCGGTCTCACCAGCTTCGATGAGGTCCGCCGCCGCCGCACCAATCACCGAACCGAGCAGCCGGTCCGCCGCGACGGGAATCCCGCCGCGCTGCACATACCCCAGCACGGTCACCCGCGACTCCAAGCCCGTGCGCGCCTCAATCTCGCGGGCCAAGCGGAACGGATGCTCGCGGTGCGAATCTTCGATACGCCGACGGTGCTCCTTCGCCACCGCCTTCGCCTCGGGCGTCGGGGCCGATCTCACCAACGACTCCGCCGCCTCCAGCTCGGCCGTGGCTGCCGCGTCGCGGGCGCCCTCCGCCACGGCGACCACAGAGAAGTTCGTACCCTTGCGCTTGCGTTCCTCGATTTTCTCGACGATGGCATCCAGCTGGTAGGGAATCTCCGGCAGCAAAATCACGTCGGCGCCGCCCGCGATGCCCGCGCCGAGCGTAAGCCATCCGGCCTTGTGGCCCATGATTTCCGCGATGATGACGCGGTGGTGGGAGTGCGCCGTCGAGTGCAGCCGGTCGACCGCCTCCGTCGCGATCTCGAGCGCGGTGGCGAACCCGAAAGTGTTGTCGGTGTGGGCGATGTCCTTGTCAATCGTCTTCGGCAGGTGCACGACGGGGATGCCGGCCTCGTGCAGACGCAGCGCATTCTTCGCGGTGCCGCCGCCACCCAGCAGCGCCAGGCAGTCAAGCTTGTTGCGCTCCACCAC
The DNA here is from genome assembly GCF_947286155.1 of uncultured Tessaracoccus sp. Classification (GTDB taxonomy): domain Bacteria; phylum Actinomycetota; class Actinomycetes; order Propionibacteriales; family Propionibacteriaceae; genus Arachnia. Next base: position 23,185 of record NZ_CAMYPD010000028.1, on the reverse strand, counting down.
GTCGGCGATGTCGGGGATCACGTCGCGCGGTTCGCCGTCGACCATCATCTTGTGCACCTTGTCGCGGCTGGTGCCGAGGATGGTACCGCCGAGCGTGAGGATGCCGGAGAGCGAATTGCGGTCGAGCTCGGTCCAGGTGTCCTCTGCTAGCCCGCGAATGCCACCGCGAAAGCCGATGAGTTCCATGCCGTACCGTCCGGTTGCGGCTTTACCGAGCCCCCGGATCGCCGCGTTCAACCCTGGCGCGTCTCCGCCTGCCGTCAAGATTCCGATGCGCTTGGCCATGTGGTGCCCTCCTGTAGGTGTTCTAGACGATACCGTTCACCCTCCCACTTGGGGCAACGCGGGGCCATTCCCGCCCGGATAATAGGGTGGAGTCATGAGTCGGATTCTCGTCGTGTACAGCACCCGGGCAGGGACGACGGCGCACGTCGCCACCATCCTCTCGAAAGGGTTACGGGCGCATGGCCACGAGGTCACCGTCGCATCCGCATCTACCGACCCGGCGCCCGACGGCTTCGACTATTTCGTGGTGGGCAGCAGCATCATCGCCAATTCATGGAACGCCGAGGCCATCGCATGGCTGCAGCGGCATCGAGCGGCGATTGACGGGCGCACGGCGCTGTTCAACGTCTGCCTCACCGCTGCCAGCCCAGAGCACAGAGAGGAAGCGCTGGCGCTCAACACCAAGGCGGCGGGCATCGTCGAGCCGCTGGCGATGGAAACCTTCGCCGGGCGCTACGAGCCCCAGAAGGTGTCGTTGTGGAAGCGTTGGCTTATGCGAGCCATCCAGAAGCCCCCGCAGGACCACCTCGACCCCGCCGCGATCACGCGCTGGACCGCAGCGCTCTCCGACCGCTTCACCGACACTTCCGAGGAGCCCTAACCATGCACATCATGTTCGTTTGTCACGGCAATATCTGCCGCTCTCCGATGGGGGAGCGCGTTGCGCGGAGGCTCGCCGATGACCGCGGCCTGGACGTGCGCGTCACGTCGACGGGCACCAGCGCCGAAGAATTTGGTAACCCCATGGATTCCCGCGCTCGCAAGGTGCTTAGTGCCAATGGCTACGACGGTGACGGCCACGTCGCGCGCCAACTCACCCAACAGGATGTGGATGAGGTGGATGTGTTCGTTGCGGCCGAGCGTCGGCACGCGCAGCGCATTATTGCGTTGGGTGCCGACCCAGCCAGCGTGCATCTGGTGTCCGACTTCGACCCAGAAGGTGAGCCGGGCGACCCGCTGCCTGATCCCTGGTACGGCGGTGCGGAAGACTTCGAGGAGACCCTCGCAGTGCTGGAGCGCGCGGTTCCCGCACTGCTCGACTCGCTGGTCGCCGAGTAGGTATGGCCTCCACCCGGTGATTGGGTAGCGGCTGCACACCACGCCCGATGGTTGAGTAGCCGCCGTAGGCGGCGTATCGAAACCAGCCACTGTGCGTCTCGATACGGGCCTTCGGCCCTACTCGACGAACGGGGCAGTGCGCCGACGCAGGTGATTGAGTAGCGCCCGCAGGGCGCGTATCGAAATCACCCCCGCAACAGCTTCGGGAACCGAGCTCCGCTCGCTCCTCAACCACCGGAGCCCAAGGGCAAGCTAACCCGATATCCACACGCGTTTGCTGATATCGGGGTTACTGGGCCGTTTCGAGAAACGCGTGTGGATATCGGGTTAGCTTCGGTAGGAGACCCCGGTTGCGACTCGGCCCCGCGGGCCGGATCAACCATCGACGAGAGCCCCCTCTCCTCCTGGGTGCCGTATCGAGGAGCCCCACCAGAAACACTTCATAATCCGTACGCAGTTTGACCAAACACCCCTAAAACGGGCCCTTCATCTCATCTGCGTACGGATTTTGAAGTTTTCTCGACCGATCCCACGTCTCGATATGGCCATCCGGGCCTACTCGACGATCGAGAACGGCATAGCGCTACCCGCCAGGACCAGGCAGGATGGACCCATGGTCTATCCCGTGTACGCCCCCGCAACTGATCGCTATGACGGCCGCATGCCCTACCGCAAGTGCGGCGCCTCCGGACTCCGGCTGCCCGATATCTCGCTAGGGCTTTGGCAGAATTTCGGCGATGACAAGCCGATGGGCACTCAGCGCGCGATTCTCCGTCGGGCTTTCGACGAAGGCATCACCCACTTCGACCTGGCCAACAACTACGGGCCCCCGTACGGCCAAGCGGAGGTCAACTTCGGCACGATCTTCCGCCAGGATTTCGCGTCACTCCGCGACGAACTCATCATCTCCAGCAAAGCCGGCTACGACATGTGGCCCGGGCCGTACGGCCAGGGTGGTGGGTCGCGGAAGTACCTCTTGGCGTCGCTCGACCAGTCGCTGAAGCGCATGGGGCTGGACTACGTCGACATCTTCTACTCGCACCACTTCGACCCCGAAACTCCGCTCGAGGAGACCATGATGGCCCTCGACCAGGCGGTGCGCTCAGGGCGGGCGCTGTACGTCGGTATCTCCAGCTACTCCGCAGGCAAGACGCGCGAAGCCGCACAGATCGCGCGCGAGCTCGGCACGCCGCTGCTCATCCACCAGCCCAGCTACTCGATGCTGAATCGGTGGGTCGAAGGCGGCCTGCTCGACGCCACGAGCGAACAGGGAATGGGCGTCATTGCATTCAGCCCGCTCGCGCAGGGGCTCCTCACCGATCGGTACCTCGACGGTTCCGTCCCCGAAGGTTCTCGGATGGGCCGAGGCGGGTCGCTGACGAAGGACCACCTGGGCGACGAAAACCTCGCCCGCCTGTGTGGGCTGAACGATATTGCCGCTTCGCGTGGACAGTCGCTCGCGCAGATGGCGATCGCATGGGTGCTCCGCGACGAGCGCGTCACGTCAGCACTGCTCGGCGCGTCCAGCGTTGAGCAGCTGGAGACGAATCTCGGTGCGCTCGCGAATCTAGAATTCACCGACGACGAACTGTGCGCCATCGACGAGTACGCCCAGGACGGAGACATCAACCTTTGGGAGCACTGGTCGTCGTTCTGAGTTGAGCGGGTGGGGTTTCGATACGCGTCCTTCGGACGCTATTCAACCACCGAGGTGGGGGCGCGTTTCCTGACCGTCGAGTAGGTGGCGTAGCCGCAGTATCGAGACGCAAGGGGCGGGTGTGGTTTCGATAGGCCCGCTTCGCGGGCTACTCAACCATCGGGACTCGTTCGGCGGCTACTCAACCACCAGGAGGCGCCTCAGGAGAGCACTTTCTGTACCAGCGGCCCGGCCACGGAGCCGCCTGAGCTGCCCTCCTCGACGAACGCCGCGACGGCGTACTTGTCGTTGTAAGCGATCATCCAGGCGTGCGTCTTCAACGCACCGCGTTTGCCGAACTCGGCGGTGCCCGACTTCGCGCCCGTCGCCACGCCCTTCAGCGCGGTGCCGGTGCCGTGATCGACGGTGGCGGTCATCATCTTCTGCAGCTCCGCAGCCTCCGCCTCGGTGAGAGGTTTCGCCGTCGACTTCGCCTGATGCCCCTCGACGAGCCAAGGAATCACCGTCTCGCCCTTCGCCACCGACGCGGCTACCGCGGCCATGCCGAGCGGCGACATCGTCACCTGCCCCTGCCCGATCATCGACGCGGCCCGGTCGAGGTCGGCCTTGGGGTCGACGGTGCCGAAGTACGAGCGGAATCCCGCGTCGTAGTCCACACCCACCCCGAGCGAGGCGGCGGCATCATGCAGCTCGGCATTGGTCACCTTGCTCGACGCCTTCGTGAACGCGGTGTTGCACGAGTAGGCCACGGCGTCGGCCAGCGTGATCTTGCCCGTGTGCGAGTACCCCGAATAGTTGTTGAAGACGTGGCTGCCCATGGCATGCGTCGCCGGACATTCGACGGTGGAGCCGGCCGTGCTGCCCTTGCGCACCAGCGCGAGGGCTGAGGCGATCTTGAATGTAGAGCCGGGTGCGTACTTACCGAAGGTGGCGTAGGGGAAGTCGCCCGCGTCCTTCGAGTTGGCGGCCGCCGCGACGCCGCCGGTGGCCACGTCGATGACGACGATCGACGCCACCCCAGATTGGTTACTCAGCGCATCCTCGGCCTTCTGCTGCACGTTCCGATCAAGCGAGAGCTTGATGGGTGCGCCGACCGACTGCTCCTGGCTGAACACCACGATTGGGTCGAGCTTCTCCGTCGCATCCTTACGCTGCACGAATTCGACGCGCACCCCGGGCACCCCGCCGAGTTGCTCGTTATACCGCGACTGTAGGCCGCTCAGCCCAACCAAGTCGTTCGGCGAGAGTTTCCCGTCGGATTTCTCAATCATCTCCGCAGTGGGCTTCCCGACGGTACCGAGCAGGCTGGCTGCAAATCCGCCGGTGGGGCCCTGCGTCGACTTGATCTCGCGCACGTACAGCCCCGGTACGTCGTTCACCTCGGCGGGGATGTCCTGCTGCCTCAGCGTCGCAGCCACGACGAACTGCTTCTCACCGCCGGCCATCAGTTTCTTCTCGTACGCGGCCGCATCGATACGTAGGATGCCCGCGAGGTGACGGGCGGCCTCCTGCCATACGCCCTTGTCAGCGCTCGCTTTATCGATGCCGACCTCGAACAGCGAGATCTCCTCGGCGAGTGCCACGCCATCCTTGTCGTTGATGGGCGCGCGCTCCGGGCGAGTGACGATGCGGCGCATGCGGTTGCTGGAAGTGAGTCGCGAGTGAATGATCGACGGCGACCACTCCAGCCGCCACTGGTCGCTCACCCACTTCATGGTGGCCTCGGAACTGTACGTCCAGGGATGGACGCCGACGTCGAGGCTGAACTGTAGCGGGATGACCGCCGCGCGCTCGTCGGCCTTGTAACCCGCCTTGCCTACCTTCACCTTCGGCTTGATGCCGTCCATGCCGGCAAACATCGTCTCGAGCTCATCCTGCGCGCTCTGCCCGCTCGACTGCATCGGCACCTTCGAGATGTCCAGCGCCTCGAGCGCCGTCGCTAACTTCGCCGCGGCGTCGTCGGCGGAGGGCACACCTTTCGGCGGCTCTGCTTGTGCCCCCGAGGGCAGTGGGGCCGACGGCGTCTCGTTGCCTCCTGGCTCGCTCGAGCATCCGGCGAGCAGCAGTAGCGCGACGAGCCCCGTCGCTGTCCAACGTCGAATCACGGTGACCTCCCGCACCCAGAATATGTCAGCTATCCGGTCACTCACTGGGGTGAGCTACCCTGGAAGGGTGCACCCAGGGCCGACGCCCTGCTGAACCCGTGTCGCGACATCAAGAGGAAGTCACTCCACTTTGACCGAGATTACTCCCGCCATCTGGGCCATCACCCTCGTCGTCATCGGCGGCCTGCTGGTCTTTGATTTCGTCTTCCACGTTCGTAAAGCGCATATCCCGACGTTGAAAGAGGCGGCCATCTGGTCGGCCATTTACGTCGGCATCGCAATCGTCTTCGGCTTCGTCCTGATGTATGGGCTCGACCACCAAACTGGAATCGAGTACTTCAACGGCTACATCCTGGAAAAAGCGCTGAGCGTTGACAACCTTTTTGTGTTCCTGGTCATCATCGGCAGCTTCAAAGTGCCGCGTGAAGATCAGCAGAAGGTGTTGCTATTCGGCATCGTATTCGCACTCATCACCCGAAGCCTGTTCATCTTCGCGGGCAAGGCTCTCATTGATGCCTTCCAGTGGATGTTCTACATCTTCGGTGCGTTCTTGCTTTGGACCGCCATCCACATGCTGATGCCGGAGAAGGAAGACAGCGACGAGGCGAACAACTTCATCATCCGAACGGTGAAGAGATTCGTCCACACTTCCGACGAGTACGACGGCGACAAGCTGTTCACCTACGTTGACGGCAAGCGCGTGCTCACCCCGATGCTGCTCGTGATGCTCGCCATTGGTGGCACCGATATCCTCTTCGCGTTTGACTCCATTCCAGCCATTTACGGCGTGACTCAAAATGTGTACCTGGTGTTCACCGCAACGGCATTCTCGCTCATGGGTCTACGTCAGCTGTACTTCCTCATCGATGGATTCTTGGATCGCCTCGTCTACCTGAAGTTTGGTCTCACCGCCATTCTCGCCTTCATCGGCGTGAAGCTCATCATCCACGCTATGCACGAAAACGATGTGCCGTTCATCAACGGTGGCGAACCCATCCACGCTATTCCTGAGATCGGCGCCTATACCTCGCTGTACGTCATCCTGATTATTCTGCTGCTCACCATCGTCGGCTCGCTGCTAACCCCGTCGGGCAAAGCACTCTCGACGGCATCCGCGCTGCACCGCGAAGCGACCGCCTACGTAGAGTCGGTTGGGCAGTACTCGAACGTAGAGCGCTACGAACAGTACGAGAAAATCCTCCGGCTCGAGAAGAAACTGGCTGGCATCCACAGCAAGCACGTCGACAAGCACGCCAAGGATGACCACGACGAGGTCGTCGCCCAAGCGCACGCCCTGCGTGCGCAGGGAAGGTAGCGTCTATGGAATTGTGGCGCGCACTGCAACGATTGTGGGTGCGCGACGAGTTCCGTCGCCTGCTGGTGCTTCGCTTCACCGCCCAAACGGCCGACGGCACGCTCCAGGTGGGTATGGCCAGCTACGTGCTGTTCTCGCCCCAATCTCAGCCCGATGCCGGCGCCATCGCCGCCGTGCTCGCCATCTCACTGCTGCCCTTCACGCTGCTCGGCCCCTTCGTTTCCCCGCTGCTCGACCGCTGGTCGCGACGCGACGTCGCCCTGTGGTCGAACGTCATCCGGGCAGTGTTGACGCTCGTCATCGCAGGCATCGTCTTCGTGAACTGGACGAGCGGGGCAGGCACCACGATGCTCATGGTCTTGCTCCTCGTAGCGTTGAGCCTCAACCGGTTCATGCTCGCCGGGTTGTCCGCCGGCATGCATCACACCGTTTCCCCACGTGAGTATCTGTCGGCCTCGTCGATCATCCCGATGGTGGGGCCGCTCGGGGTGGTCGTCGGCGGCGCGATCGGCCTGGGTATTCGGCTCGTGCTCGGGCGATTCGTCCCCACGCATGTCGCCGACGCGGTGATCTTCGTCGTCGCTGCCGCCATGTTTGTGTGGTCGGCGCTGGCGGCGACGACGTTCTCCCGCGGCGCGCTCGGCCCCGACGAGCAGGAGGAGCTGCCGTCGATGCGTCACGTGCTGCGCGGTCTAGGCGCCGCGAGCGCGCACCTGTGGCAGCGCAAATCCGCGCTGCTAGGGCTCATCGACATGGCAGTGACGCGCTTCCTCTTCGGACTGGTCTCCGTCGCGCTCATCCTGGTAGCTCGCAACCGGTGGCATCCCGTCACCAACCCCGACGCCGCACTCGCCGACCTCGGCGTGTGGGGAGCGATGACCGGTGCAGGCTTCCTGCTCGCCGCAGTTGTCGTGCCCGCCTCGGTGAGCCGCGTCGGGCTGCGCACCACCCTCGTCGCGCTGCTGTCCCTCGGCGCGGCGTCCACCCTCGTCGTGACGTTCTCAGAAGGCCGGTGGGTGCTGTTCGCCATGGGCTTCGTCGTCGGCCTGGTGACCCAGGCAGTGAAGGTATGCGTCGACGGACTCGTGCACGCCCACGTCGACGAGACGTACAAGGGCCGCGTGTTCACGTTCTACGACATGGGCTTCAACGGCGCCTACGTGCTCGCCGCAGTGGTGGCCATGTTTGCGCTTCCTGCCGACGGCGTCTCATCGCCGGCGTTTGCCGCAATGACGGCGCTCTTCGTCGCACTCGCGGCGCTGACGGCCTGGGGTGCGGCGAGGATCACCGTCGCAGAATTCGAGCGCGGCTCGGAAGACCTCGCCCGGGCGTAACTGGCGGATAGGCTGGGGCCATGAAGCGCAAGCTGTTGTTGTTCCTCGTCATGGTGAGCGTTGTGTTGGCCATCTTCGGCGCCATCGACAAAGTGGAAGCCAGGCGGAGGCGCGAGCTGTGGGCGGAAGCCACCGACTAAGCCCGCACCCCCGCGGCTGAGGGTCAGTACCCGAGCATCTTCTTGCGCTCGGGCAGCCAGGCGATGGCGTCGCGTACCGCGTCGGTTTCGGACAGCTTGGCCTCCCAGCCGAGCACGTCCTTCGCCTTCTGGGAGACGGTGTAGACGCCCGCGACGTCGCCGGGGCGCGGCGGGCCGAACGTGACCTGCAGCGGGTCGCCCGAGATTTCCTCGAAGCTCGCGGCGAGCTCCTTCACCGTGACGCCGTTGCCGGTGCCGATGTTGAACACCTGGTACGGCTCGCTGGCGGTGGCCTCGTCGAAGTGCTCGAGTGCCGCGACGTGCGCCTGGGCGAGGTCCCAGACGTGGATGTAGTCGCGGATACCGGAGCCGTCTCGGGTGGGCCAATCCACGCCGGTGACGGTGAACGTCTCGTGCTTCTGCCATGCCTCGAGCAGCTTCGCGAGCACGTGGGTGGGGTGCTCGAGCTGCTGGCCGGAGCGGAGCTTCGGGTCGGTGCCGATGGGGTTGAAGTACCGGAGCGAGAGCACGCGCATCTCGGATGCCTTCGTGAAGTCCTCCAAAATGAGTTCGACGAGGTATTTCGTCTTCGCGTACGGCGAGTTGGGGCGCAGCGGCGACTGCTCCGTCACGACGAAGTTCTCGTCGGGTGCGTAGATCGACGCCGACGACGAGAACAGGAACCGCTGGTTTCCGTTGCGTTCGAGCGCTTCGAGCAGCTTCACCGTCTTGCCGACGTTGTTGTCGTAGTAGCCGAGCGGATCGGCTACCGATTCGGGGACGACGATCTTCGCCGCGCAGTGCACCACCGCGTCGATGCGGTGCTCCGAGAAAATCTGGTCGACGAGGGCGCCGTCGGCAATGTCTCCCTCGTACAGCGGTCGGTCCTGGATGAACTCGCGCTTGCCGGTGGAGAAATCGTCGAGGATAACCACGTCGTGACCTGCGTCTTCGCAGGCGGAGGCCACAGTGGAGCCGATGTATCCGGCGCCGCCAGTGATGAGAATCTTCATGGTGTTGAGCCTACAACGCTGCCGTTTGCGACGATCGGCGGCCAAGATAGATCAAGTTCGTGGCGGGTAGACGAGCCACGAACTTGATCTATCTTTACCGGTCGGTGGGATTGTGGCTGAGGCTGCGTCGAACAGGCTGCAGATCCAGCTCCTCGATGTGGGCGAAGTCGTCGACATCTCGCTGGAACTGCTCGGCATCGATCGTCGGCAGGGCTGCCCAACGATGTAGCAACTGCTCTCGGCGTAGCGGTGGTTTGCGCAGGGGGATGACCTGCGCCACAGGCTCACCGTCTTTGGTGACGACGACGCTCTCGCCCTGCTGTACTCGTTTCAGCAGGGCGGCGCTGTTGTTGCGCAGCTCGCGAACCGGAACACTCATGCGCGAAGCGTAACACCCGTGATACGCGCCGATTGTTACCAGCCGCGGGCCTCCCACTCGTCGACGTGAGGTGCTTCGGCGCCGATGGTGGTGGACTCCCCATGCCCAGGATGCACGACGGTGTCCGCGGGCAGGGTAAACAACCGCTCGCGCAACGACCGCATGACTTGCTGAAAGTCGGAGTAATCCCAGCGAGTGGCGCCCGGCCCGCCCGGGAAGAGCGTGTCACCGCTCAACACGGCGTTGAGTCCGTCGACCCGCAGCGACGTCGACCCCGGCGTGTGTCCGGGGGTGTGCATGGCCTGGATGGTTGCACCTGCGACGGTGAACGTTGCCCCATCTTCGAGGGCTTGGAACCCCTCTGGGCTACCCGTGGCGTCTTCCCACAGGAATTGGTCGGCCTCGTGCAGGTAGACGGGCGCGGGGATGCGGGAAACAAACGCAGGGGTGGCGCGCACGTGGTCCCAGTGGCCGTGGGTGAGTAGCACGGCGAGCACCTTGCGCCCGTCGACGGCGATGGCGACGGCGTCGGGATCGTGGGCCGGGTCTACCACAATCACCTCGTGGCTATCACCGACGAGCCACACATTGTTTTCGTGTTCGGGCGGCCCGGCGGGGTCGAAGTTACCGGCTGTGACAAGCCGTTCGATCTGTGTCATGGGTACCTCCTGGTGGCCACTGTAGGCGGTCCAGGGGCTTATTCGACGGCGCTTCTGGCGGTTTCTGCATCAGCCGCCCAACCGGAGACACGCCGAAAGGCTGTTATGACCCCCTCCGCTGCAATACTGCAGAGCGTGTCCACCGACTACTTCGACGACGACTACGACCCGCTCGCACCCATGATCGACGCTGCCCCCGCAGACGTCGACGAGCCGGCGCGCGTTGACGAGGCGTCGGAGCGCTCAGGTTCGCAGCATCCCGCCGACGTCGAGGTGATCGTCGACGATGCGCTGGACGAAGAAGAAGGCGACGGCGGAATCGGGGGCGGCAACGGCATCGTTCGGATTTGGGTGGAAGACGACGGGCGGATGTCGAAGGTGCGGGTGAGCCCCGTCTGGTTTCAGCGGCTCGGTCCTGGTCAAACCCTGGAGCTGGCGTTCCAAGACGCGTTTGCCAAAGCCCGGATGCGCGTCGCTGAGCGGGGCGCCGTCGAATCAACGTCGTTCGACGATGCTGATTTCGGCGAGATCCCGCCACTCACGCCGGAGAACATCTCGCTGTACGTGCGAATGATGAACGACCACCGCAAACGCTGGCTCGCGTTGGTGGAGGAGTCCGTCAAGGAGCCCCCGGCGCCAGTGCCCACCTTTCGTGGGAAGTCGGCCGGTGTCGTTGTGACGCTCACGAATGCCGGCTTCCCGAGCCGGGTAGAGTTCAACCAGAAGTGGCTCGACGACGCGCAGGTCGGGTCGATCTGCATCAACGTCAGCGCGGCAGCAACCAAGGCGTACGAGCAGTTTGAGCGGTACGTCCCCGAAACGAATGAACGTGACGAGGCAATGCGGACGATGGAGGCGGAGCAGGAGTACATGATGGCCGGCTTCTACCGTCTGTTCGATCCCAGAAGGTGAGCAATGACTGAATCGTCAGACCAGGATAAAGAACTGCAGCAGCGGGCCACCGAATCCGAGTTTTCGGGTATCTCCGCCGACTCGAACGATCTGCTCGACGATGGCGAGCTGCGCGAAGGGCTCATCAACCCCAACGCGTCCGGTGGCAAGGGGAAGAATTCCGGGCCGGGCATGATGCCCCCGATGATGATGGGCGGTGCCGGTGGAGGTGCTGGTGCCGGCGCGGGTGCCCAGAACGCCATGGGCGCCAATGCCATGGCTGCGGGCCAAGTGAACGCGGCGAACATGAACGCTATGGGTGCGCAGAGCGCGATGCGTAGTGCGGGTGGTGCACCCGGCGGGCTCGGCACTGCTGGTACTGGTATGGGACCGGGCGGCGGCAGCCCCGGCGTGTTAGCGGCGGGCGACGAGTCCCCGCTTGGCAGTATCCCGTCGAACTGGAAGCCAGGCGATCCGATTCTCCCCGGCGATCCCCGCCACCCCGGCGGCGATGTCGGCGCGATCTTCCCCGGCGATCCCCGCTACGGCGACCTCGTCCCTGGTTGGTCCGAGGGCGCCTACGGTGATCCGTCGGATCCCAGCAGCTGGAATGTCCCCACCGGCTACAACCCGAATGACCCAAGCACCTGGGGCGGTGGCAACAACGGTGTCGGTGGCGTGTTGCCCAGCGACGGTGGGCGGCACGGTTGGAGCTACGGTGATCCGATCATGCCCGGCGACCCACGCCATCCCGGCGGCAGCAGCCCGCTGTACCCCGGTGACCAGGGCTACGACCGGGCCGCATTCGGTGGCGTGCTCAGCCCCGACGGTTGGTCCAGCGTCAACCCGTCGCACGGAACCAATATCCCGACCGCACCTGGAACCACGCCGGGCGGTGCCCGCGACAGTATTGGCGGCGGACAAGGGCCCGACGGCGGCATTGGCAATCCTGGTATCGGTCCCGACGGTGGCATCGGCGGCCCTGACATTGGCCCCGCAGGCGGTGGGAATGTCCCAGGCGCCGGGCAGCCTAACCTCCCCACATCTATGCCTCCCTCGGGCACAGGATCTGGTGGAACTTCAGGAGGCGGCGGTGGAACGGGCTCCGGACCGCAGAGCGGCAAGGATACCAGTTACAGCGTCGACCAGGCTCAGCTGCGCGAATGGGCTAAAAAATGGCAGGAAGCATCCGACAAAACGGCTGCGGTGCAGAGCAAGATGCAACTACCGCAAGATTTCGGATTCATCGCATCCGCGCTGCCAGCAACACACACGCTGGGTGGTTCCGTCATCGACTGGTCAACCGGCGCGAGCAAGGAATTCAACCAGATCGGTGAAAGCCTCATTGCGGCTGCCGATAGGTACGAAGAACAAGAAGGGTACGGCGTGCATCAGTCGAGCCAGGTGAGGGGTCAGTGAACATGGTGGCAGCAGCTGGATCGGGAGTCATAATACGCAGGTTTCCTCCCATAGCTCACATGCTGACGAGCGCGAGGGCGACGTACTCCGACGACGCATTCCTTGGCGAGCCCACTTCGTCGGAGAAAGACCAGGACTACAAGAATCTTCCCTCGAACGCGGAAGCGCTGCGCACGAGCCTCGACACCGCAGTGCGGATGGACGAGCAGCAAGTCACCTCGTTTTTGGACGAGCTGAAGGAAGTGTGGGAGCATAAACTGAACTACTTCGCAGATCGCGAGGCGTTCAAACAGCGTTGCCAAGACGTCGTCGACGACGCGTATGCACAGTTGGAGCAGGTGGAAGGTACTGTCACTCAGCTCAAGAAGTTTCTCGGCATCCCCGAGAGGCTGACCGGAGAGTTCCACGAGTGGAGTGCTCACGCGCGCGAGCTGAAGGCCGTCATCGACCCAATCCCTGACTACGGGCAGATTCCGGATTGGCACGGGCCGGCCAGCAACGAATACCTCACCATGACGGAGGTGCAGGTGCAGGCGTGTAACGAGCTGTTCCCGCGTGCGAAGAACATGGCTGAGACGCTCCACGTCGCCGAGAGCTTGAACTACGGCGTGCTGTCGGGCGCGAACTCGAGCATCCAGACTGCGCTGGGGTACATGCAGCAATGCGTTGCCGATTCCGAGGGGCGGTTCTACGTGAACACGGCGCGCTGTGGAGCAGTGCTCTCCCAGCTGGCAGGCTTACTGGAGGAGGTTCTCTATCTGGCTGATCTCCCGTCGGGTGAGCTGCAAGCACGATTGCAGGACGTTGAATCGTCAGCGAGCGTGTTGCGCTCTGGATGGCCGAGTGGCTCCTCGCAGCACGGGCAGGAGGGTGTGCCGTCGCCGGAGATCGACGTGACGGCGCCGAAGGCTCCTGCTGGTGCCAACATTGATCCCGATGCCCCAGGAAGCGAAGGTACTGAGCGCTGACCTGCACACTCACGGTGGGGCTGCCCGGCAGGGTGGCCCCACCGTCGTGTTCTCGCTGGACATGCTCAGATGGGTGCTCGTAACCCGTCGAAGTGATCCCCTCCGCTGGAATACTGAACGGCGTGTCCGACGATTTGTTTGACGACGAGTACGACCCGCTCGCCCCACCACCTGGCGGGGAGTCTGACGTGCCGTTGGAGGAAGAGCTTGGCACCGGCGGTTTCGCAGGCGGCGGTGTCGTCAAACTGTGGTTTGAGCAGGGGCGGTTGAAGACGGTTCGCGTCTCCCCAACCTGGTTCGACAAGCTGGAGCCTGGGCAAACGCTGGCGCAGGCCTTCGAAGAGGCGTTCTTGCTGTCGTCGGCTGCGATCGTCGAAGAACAAGACGCGGCGCTCGACACGTCGGGGCTCATGCTGAACCTTCCTCCGCTGAGCGCTGCCGCCGTCGACGCGTACGCGGCCATGCTGCACGATCACTCTGCAGCGTGGCAACGCGCCATCGACGAGGCCGATCACCTCCCCGAGAACCCACCCGAGGCGACGGGGGAGCACACCGGGGCAGTGGTGATGCTGAACCGTGCGGGGCATCCGGCACGCGTGATGTTCGATGAGGAGTGGCTCGACGAGGCGCAGGTCGGCTCGATCTGCAGCGCCGTGTACGGGGCCACGATGAAGGCCTACCAGGCGTTCGTCCCCACCACAGACCACAAACAGCGAGAACTCGACCGCTTCCGCCTCGAACACGAGGTGCTGATGGCGGGGTTCCGACGACTACTCAGCCCACGACGTGAGGAGCAAGCGTGAGCGAACTGAATGAAATCTGGAGGGAGCTCGCCCGGCGCGCATCCGAGTCGAAATTCAGCGGCGTCGCAGCAGAAAGCGACGACCTGCTCGGCTCCGCAGAGCTGCGCGAGGGCTTGCTGAGCCCGAACGCTGCAGGCGGGCCGAACGCGATGGGCGGCGGCCCCGGCATGATGCCTCCGATGATGATGGGCGGCATGGGCGGCCGCGGCGGCGGAAACGGCTCTGGCGGAGGCGGTGGGCTTGGCGGGTCGACGGGACCCGCTCCGGCTGGCGGTGCGCCGTCGAACTACGCGCCCCGACAAGCGGGAACGCTCACGTCGGCGAAGGAGATCAAGCCCGAGAACGCCGGCGATGCGATGCCCGGCGGAGCTGCGCCCGGTGGCGGGATGCCGGCTGGCGGACCCATGGCCGCCGGCGGTGACGCCATGTCTGAAGGCGGGGGTGGCGTCGAAGATGAGGCCGCTGAGCAGGCTGAGCCCGAAGACACGTTCGTGCCCCATGCCCCCACGGGGGAGGGTGACGAGGTCAACCGCGACGGGTTCACCGTCGAGCAGGGGCGGATGTCGGAGGTGGCTGAGTTATGGTCGCAGATTGCGGACGCCTACGGGCACGCGTCGTCGCGCATGCCGGCACCTGTGAGCCTCGGGTTTGCGGAGAAGGCCAGGGTGTCCACCGACGGTCTCGCGTCGGCCGCTGAGCGGTGGGGGCACGAGGCGGCGCAGGAGTTCCTCACCATCAGCCACTCGATGGTGAGCTCGGTGCGCGCCTATGAGGAGTCCGAGGACGCGGCTGTCACCGCGGCCGGCAAGCAGGAAGGCTGACATGACTGCACTACAACTCTCCGGAGCCGTGGCGACGAAGACTGGCGTGGGGTGCCCGACGGCAGGGGTCGCTGACGCTGCCGAACAAGCGGATAGCCAGACCATGCAGCAGGCCGTGGAGCAGTACGCCGATGGGCTGGAAGAGACGCTTGACGGCTACATGCGGCGGATGAGCGTGGGTGATGCGTCGCTGCAGACGCGCGAGTACCGGCAGATGATGAACGTCGTCGAACAGCTCGAAGCGGCGCTCGAGGAGGCCGTGCACGCCGATCAGCGCGGCTTCGAAGAGCTCTTTGCGGCGTTGCAGTCGTTGATGGGTGGCATGCGTTCGTTCCTGCCCGAGCAGCGACTCTTCGCGCAGCTCTCCGACGACGTCGTGCAGCGCGCTCGAGCCGCGCTGGCCGAGGTGCGCCGTCGCATCGAGGACGACGTCACCATCCACATGAACGTGCCTGAGGAAGTGGCGGAGACGGCGCAAGTGTGGTCGGAGACCGCCGACGTGGTGGAGCAGGTAGCGCCCATACTGCCCAGGCTCACGCGCGTGGACGGGTGGAGCGGCCCCGCGGCCATGGCATACCGCCAGATGGCCGACGTGCAGGTGGCGGCCAACGAGGAGTTTCAGTATCTGCCGCGCGCCATGGCAGATGCATACGACGTCATCAGCACGCTGAACCGGGCGGTGCTCATCGCCGTGCACGATGCGCTGCGCACCACGTTGCAGCAGGCTACCTCTACACAGCCGGGCTTCCCTGGGCAGCTGTTTCGTCGGGTGCAGCAATTCGAGCGCGCCATTGAACGCTGCAACACTGAGTTGCTGCCCGAGGCGCTCGATATCTCCGCTGAAGGCACCGACCACATTGCCGGATTCGTCGACGACATCCGCTCCGCCACGGCTGTGCTTGGCGAGCAGTGGCCGTCGGGGACGAGCAAGTCCGGCCTGCAACCTGGTGACACGGCCAGGCAGCTCGTCGGTTGGCTGTCCTCCGACGTGGCTCCCGTCGCCCGCCGCGCCGAGGCGCAGGACGGCGAAGCCTCCGAACCTGGTGCTGGTGAGGCTGACGACCAGGGCGAGGCGCAGACGGGCCAAGCGCACCAAGGCCCCAGTGCGGATCGTCGCGAGATGCGTACTGACGTGCCCCGCCGCGGAAGGTTCAACACCACCGAGCATCGCGTTCGTTTCTGATTCCGCTTGCGCCGGTCTACGCGGTGCAAACTGCAAAATTCGCCACTAGTTGCGTCGCTCCTCGCTCAGTCACGCATGAGGCGTGCGACTGTTGGCGAGTTTTGCAGTTGTTCTCCGGGAGCCCGGATGCGCCGAACGCTCAGCGCGGCGGTTGCACGGTGATTTCAGCGATCTCGCCCTGGAATCCGCCGTCTACCGGCGGCAGCTCCGTGAGGTAGACGAGCACGTAGCGCGTGGTGAGCTTGGAGTCCGGTGTGATCGTGCCCTTGCCAGGTGCCATCGCCTTGTTCTCGGCGACGACGTTCCAATCCTTCACCGTCTTCATCGACGCCTGCTCACCCTTGGGTGCCCGCAGCTCCACCTTGGTGGGGCCAGCGCCAACGAAGGTGATGTCAACGCCACCCACCTCGCGCGCCTCACCGAGGTCGAGCACTAGGCCGACGCCCGGCTTCAACCCGCCCAGCGTCGGGCGGTTGAGGTAACGCATCGTCGTCCACGAGGTGGTGGCGTCGCCGTCGACGACGTTGCCCACCTTGTCGGGAAACTCCTCGTCGTTGCCGTTGTCGCCGCTCGGGTCGAAGTCCTTCACCGCCGCGACGGTGATCGCTCCACCTGCGCTCGTGGCGCTCGGGCTCGCCGACGCAGATGCGCTGCCGGTCGCCGTCGGAGTGGCCGCCGGTTGACTACTGCCGCGCAGCGCCGCGACGGCCAACCACACCAACAGCGCGAGCCCCACCAGCATGGCCACCAGCATGAGGGCCGCCCGCCGCTTCGTGAGCACGACGGGGGCGCGCTCCGCGCCGGCCTCCGACGGCGCCTCGTCACGCTGGGCGGGAGGGGCTGTGGGCACACCAGACTGGCTGGGCTCACCCTGGACAGGCCGGATGACGTCGGTGGACTCCGCCCGCGCGACCTCGTCGCTGGGTACGGCGGCAGACGCACCCGCCACCGGGGGTGTCACTCGCGCCCGGCTGGAGAGCCCCATCTTGGCCTCCAGCTGCTGGCTCGCATCCTGGTTGGGCAGCGCCTCCGCAAGAGCGTCCATGGTGCCGATCCGGCCGTCGAACACGCCTTGCCACACCTCGCACAGCGGGTACCCGTCGGCGCGGTCGTCGGTGGACGGCGACCACCGGTTTGTCTGCGTCGCGCGCAGCACCTCGGCCAACGCCATCACGTCGGCGGCTTCCCGCTGGCTCCACGGGCGCTCCTGGTCGACGCCCTCCAGCACGGAGGCCGTGCCAAACCCGACGATCCGTACCGCACCGCTGTGCGTGATGAGGATGTGGTCGGGGTCGATGCGTTCGTGGAAGAGCCCCTGCACATGCAGGGTGCCGAGCGCATCGGCCACCTCCCGTGCGATGTGCGCGCCCTCCTTCGGCGACATCGGCTCGGCGCTCAGCAGCGAGTTGAGCGTGTTGCCTTCCGTGTACTCGCAGATGGCGTACACGCCGACGCGGGTCTCGTCCTCGCTGCGCGCCACGTCGAGCACCCGCAGGAATCGCGAATCGGTTGCGACGGCGCCTCGTCGCGCAGCGTTGAGGAGGGCCTCGGCACCGGGGTCGTCGTCGGCCATCACGTGCGCGATGACGTCGCGGTCGAGCACCTGGTCGTGGGCGATCCACGTCTCAGACCGCGTGCGCAGCACCTGGCACTCCAGCAGCGCGTACCGCATCCCCAGCACATCGCCGGTGCGCCCAATCGGGTTGACTGCCAGCCGCGGCTCCGTATCCGACGTGCCACCCGCCGGCTCGTCGGTGGCCCGCTCCGCAGTATCAAGAGGGGACACGTCACCGATATCCGCGGACTGGGCCGCGCGCATCTGCCTGCTCGGAGCAGGCTCCACGCGCTCGGAGGCCACATGGCCGAACGCCGCAGCGTCCTCATCCTCCGCCGCGCGCGCAGGCTGCGTGAAGTGCAGGTTCGTGAGCGTCATCTCGACGAGCCCCTGATCGTCGACCGCCAACTCGGCAGCCGCCGTGGTGGCCGCCGCGCGGGCGGGCATGGTCACGTCGGGGGCACTCTCGGGCTTCGCGGCGGCACCCCCGCCGCGCCTGCGCTGCAGCAGCTGCGTGAGCCTGCGCAGCTCGCGAATCTTGAGGGCTTTACCGATGAGCACCGTAGCGGCGAGCACCAGCACAGCCCCGACGACGAGGGCGACGAGGTCTGCCCAAAATGGCACCGTGGCAGCGCCTGGGCTGGCGCCTGGTGCCGCCATCCGCCCGCGGAACCAGCGCTGGAAGCACCAAGCCAACACTGCGCCGGGCGCGGCACCCAAGAGCAGGCGGACGATGTGCATCATGAGCGCGCCGCCGTCGAGGTCAGGCAGTTTGCCGACGAGGACCCGCCACGAGACAAACACGCCGAAGAAGTACGCGATCGAGTAGCTGAGCGCCAGCATTGGGGCGACGCGGGCCGGGCTCGCCACGAGCCACACCAGCAACACGGCACCCAGCGCGTTCACCGTCGCAATGCCAATTTGCAGCAGGAACGGCGTGCGGGTGTCTTCGAGCGCGTAGTAGGTGCGCAGGCAGAGGAACTGCACGGTGAAGGGGATGAGCCCGATGGCGAACATCACCAGCGTTTGCCCAACCCAGGCGGCATCCGCTGCGCCTTGGCCGTGGCCGAACAGGATGTTGCCCACCGGCTCCGACATCGACAAGAACATCGCGGTTGCGGGCACGAGGAAGATGAGCGCCAGGCGGGCGGTTTTCGTCATCTCGGCAGCGACGCCGGCGCGGTCACCGTCGGCGGCCAGTCGCGACGCGTTCGACAGCATCGCGGTGGCGAGCGACGTGGTCACCAGGGAGTGCGGCAGGATCCACAGCAGGTGCGCGGTCGAGTAGACGTTCACGCCGGCACCCGCACCGCCGGCCGTCGCCGTCGTGGCTAGCCGGTTCACGACGATGAGCGCCAGCTGGTTGACCGCGACGAAGCCCAGCGTCCATTTCGTGAGCGAGAAGGTGTGGCGAAGGCCGGTGCCCTTGAGATCGAAGCGGGGGCGCAGTTTGAAGCCGACCCGCTTGAGGAAGGGCAGCAGCACGAGGGTCTGCGTCACGATGCCGAGTGTGGCGCCGATGCCGAGCACCAGAATCTGCGCAGTGGTGAACGCGGCCGACTTGTCGCCGTCGTTGCCCCAGACGAAGAAGTACGTGCTCAGCACGCCGATGGAGATGATGTTGTTCGCGATGGGCGCCCACATCATGGGGCCGAACTTGTCGCGCGCATTGAGGATCTGCGATAGCAAGAAGAACGCGCCGTAGAAGAAAATCTGCGGCAGCGTGAGGTAGGTGAGCGCCACCATCGACGCGTATTGCTCGGCCAGCTCGGGCTGACGCCACGCCGAGTCGGAGTACAGCATCGTCACCAGCGGAGCGCACAGGATCGCCACCACGGTGACGGCACCGACGATCAGCATGAAGGCAGTCATGATGCGGTTCGTGAACGCCTCGCCGCCGTCCTCGTCGTGCTTTATCGCGCGCACGATTTGGGGCACGAGCACGGTGTTCAGCGCGCCGCCCGCGAACAGAATGTAGAGGGCGTTGGGCACCATCGTCGCGATCGACAGGATATCCGCCTGGCGGGTGCCGTTACCGAGGATGAACGCGATCAGCACCACCCGGAGCATCCCGAGCGCACGCGAAATCAGCGTGCCGGAGGCCATGATGGCGCTCGCCGAAAGCAGCTTCTTGGTACTACTGACCTGACTCACTGGACTCCTTGGAACGTTCCCGCTGCACCGAGCGAATGCGCCACACGGTGCCAGCCAACACCACTGCACCGGAGATGATGATGATGATCCAGCCGACGCGCCCGAACTCGGTGCTCGTGATTTCGATGTCCGTCGTCGAGGAGATGGGCGTGCCGTCGATGGTCACGAGCTGCGCGTGCACGGTGGTGATGCCATTCGATGCCGCCGCTGGTTTTACCCGCAGCGTTTGCGATTCGCCCCGGCCGACGCGGATCACGTCGGTATCCGGCACGGTGATGCGCTGCGGGTTGTCGGAGCGGAAGGTGACGCGCACCCACACCGGCACCCTCGTCGGGTTGGAGATGGTGACCGGAAACTCGCTCGTGCGCTCACCCATGACAAACGACGGCGACGCGCTCAGCGTGAGGCTGTTCGGGTTGAAGCGCACTTCGGGCACCGTATCGAGATACGCCAGCGCATCGTCCTCGGTGCTGAACGCCAGGCTGTATGCGGCCAGGAACGCCAGACGCACGTCGGTGGGCTGCTCGCCGTCCGGCCCGGAAGTGAGCCTGTTTCGCACCTCGGCGTGAGTCTCAGCGACGTGCAACTCGCGGTCCACCCGCTCCCACGCCCCTCCCGTGGGCGGCAGCGTGCCTTGCGCCTGCGGCGCGGGGAGATCGTCGATCACAACCGGGCTGGCGTCGGATGCGACGTGGAAGTAGCGCACCTGGTGGTCGTGGACGCCGTAGGTGATGACGTGGTCAAAGCCCTTCGTCGCCAGGCGCACGTCGGGGGTTATCACTGCCGACGGCGCCTCCTTCAGCTCATCCGGTGCGAGCTCCGCCGACCAGCCCGCCACCTTGTCGCGCAGCTTGTTCGGCGTGCGTGCGAGGTTCGGGTTGCCGGGAGGAAGCAGCCACAGTCGCCCCTCGGCCAGCAGCTCGTCGATGCGCTCTACGAACGCCAGGGCTTTCTCACTGGGCCGAGTGTTGCGCGTCGCCATGAGCTGTGCGGCGGTGTAGACGGCGGGGTCAAGCGCTGTGGTGACTCCCTCGGTGAACGATGCTGTCAACGCCTCGGAGAGGTACCCCTCGACTGCGTTCTCCAGCTCAGGTGTCACGGTGTTCGAACCTGGACGGATGCCCGGCGGCGCGGCGATGACGTTGAGGTTGAGCACCTCGAACGGTTTCGACGAGTGGGGGAGGAGGATGCGCGTGCGCCCCACCGTCTCACGGGTGCCTTCGGCAGACGTCGAGGCTTGGATGTGCACGCCGATGAGGCTCACGAGATCGCCCTCCGTTGCACTCAGCGACGCAGCCGGCACGGTGACCTTGAACGTCGTTCGTGCTCCAGGGGCGAGAGGCTTCTCCCGCACGAGGGGCTGGCCCGGAACGTGGCGCACGCCCATCGGGGCGTTCGGGTCGGCGGCGATGGCGGCGTTGATGAGATCGAAGGAAGTGAGCGCACCGTCGTAGTGCCACAGCTGCGCGTCCATCCAAAACAGCGGCTGGCTACTGATGTTCGTGACGGCACCCTCCACCGTGACCTGCTGACTCGACGTCGAGGGGTCGATGCGCTCCGGAGATATCGACGTCACCGCAACCTGCACGGTGGGTGCGTCGTCGGCGCGTGCCGGGCTGATCCCGACGAGCGCCAGGGCCAGCACCAACAGTACGCAGAGCGTGGATTGGGTGCGGGTCACCGTTCCATCGTAGACGTGTAGCGGTGAAGGATGCGCTCGCACCACCGCTCGCAGCGAACTCCTTGGCCCCCGAGGCATGGAATGATGAGTGTGGCCGCGCGAGGAGAAGGAGGGGCATGACGACGTCGAATCAGCACTCGATCGTGCCCGGCTACGTCCTCGGGCCAATTATCGGCAAGGGCGGATTCGCGACGGTGTACCGCGCCCGCCAAGAATCCCTCGACCGAGAAGTGGCCATCAAGATCGACCAACGGGTGGTCGACGACTCCCGCAACGCCCGACGTTTCTTCCGCGAGGCCACCGCGGCGTCGCTCATCTCGTCGCATCCACACGTGGTAAGCCTCATCGATGCGGGCACCACCGAGGACAACCGCCCCTACCTCGTCATGGAGCTTTGCGACGGCGGTTCCGTCGCGAAACTCGTGAAGAGGCATGGCCCGTTGCGCCCGGCGGACGTGAATGAGCTTGCCATCGCGATCACCGAGGCGCTCGCGGCCGCCCACGAGCACGGCATCCTGCACCGCGACCTCAAGCCCGCCAACATCATGATCGACTCCTACGGCACCCCGCGCCTGGGCGATTTCGGCCTGGCCGCACTGCCCAATCCGGGCGAGGATTTCTCCGTCACCCTCGAGGCGCTCACCCCCGCCTACGCCTCGCCGGAGACGTTCGAGCGCGCCGTGCCGAGCAAAGCTGCGGACATCTGGAGCCTCGGCGCCACCTTCTACACCGTCTTGACCGGGCGCGCACCGCGCTGCAATCCCGACGGCAGCGCCATGACCGTCGCGGAGATCATCCAGCATCTCGAGTCTCCGCTGCCCGCGCCCACGCACATCCCGTATGCCCAGCCGCTGATGCAGACGATTTGGCATGCCACCAGCCACGATCCTGACTCGCGCCCGACCGCAGCCGAACTGCGGGCCCAACTCGTCGCTCTGCGCGGCCGACTAGGGCCGGGGCGTGATGTGCAGATGCACACCGACGTCACCCAGATCGCGCCCGAGCTGCGCACCGACGTCAACTCGACGGCACACATGAGCACGGTGCCTGCCGAGCCGACGCCGCGGCGCAACCCGTGGGTGTGGCCGCTCGTCGTGACGTCGCTCGTCGCGGTGCTCGTCGTCCTCGCGGGCATTGGGCTTGCGACGAACTGGATCAGGATCGGCGGCGAGGAGACGCCCGGCACAGAAGGCAAGCCGCCTGCGGAGATCACTTGGGTGGTGCCTGCCGTCGGGGCATGTTTCGGTGAGCTTCAGGAGATTGACGGCGGGGTCGTCGCGGAGGAACGGCGTTGTGAAGAGCAGCATCACTGGCAGACCTTCGCCACTGGGAAGCTTTCCGCCGACGCCGAATCGCCCGCGCCGGAGAAGGTGCGGGAGAGTTCCGAGTTCAAGAAGGCGTGCACGACGGACGCCCTGGACGAGTTCACCGAGGTGCCGCTCGAGCGCCTCAAGATCGACGTGCTCCCACCCAGCCCGGAGAAGTTCGAAGCTGGCGAGCGGCGGTTCAGCTGTATCGCCACATCCGGGCCGCGCATCGGGTCGCTGGAGTAACACTCGCCAGCATCGGGGTGCACGCTGAGAAACTGCAAAACTCGCCAACAGTGGCGTTGCTCCTCGCTCAATCACGCATGAGGCGTGCCGCTGTTGGCGAGTTTTGCAGTTGAAGGCTCAGTGCTGCTCGGCCCACCAGTCGAGGAGGAGCTTCGTGGCGGCGTCCTCGTCGAGGGGTCCGTGCTCGATGCGGTGGTCGAGTAGGAATTTG
>NZ_CAMYPD010000027.1 GCF_947286155.1 uncultured Tessaracoccus sp. | reverse complement strand
CACAACAACACTCCCAACACAAATCAGGTGTTGCAACCACCCCCAGAACCCGCGCCGGAATAGGTGTCACTTGCCTAGCGTGACGAGGCGTCGTCGGGAGGCAGGTGACACATGATCCGCTCAGTTGCCGCACAGGTTGCAGGTGTCGGGAGAGGAAACCCACGCCCGACGGGGTACGCGGCGGCGAGCGATCCCGATGCTGAGCGCTGCCGGGGGAGCGCGATTTTGACCGGAGGGCCCCGCTCAACTAATGTTGATCAACGTGCCCGGTTGCTCGGGTACTTTTGTGCGTGCCCTGGCATGAACTGTCGCTTCTCATTCGTTGCGGAGAAGTTGACTTCGTGCGGAGTTCGCACGGCAGCGCGACCGCGCGACGGAACAGGAACGGTGAACTGCTCCCGCGACGGAACCACTGCACGCCAGGGATGCAATATTCCACACAGACAACGAAAGAGATGCCAACAGGTGCCAACAATTCAGCAGCTGGTCCGTAAAGGCCGGAAGGACAAGATTAAGACGAGTGACGCGCCCGCGCTCAAAAACTCACCGCAGCGCCGTGGCGTGTGCACCCGTGTGTACACCACCACCCCGAAAAAGCCGAACTCTGCACTGCGCAAGGTTGCTCGTGTGCGACTGAGCTCGGGCATTGAGGTCACTGCCTACATTCCGGGCGTAGGCCATAACCTGCAGGAGCACTCCATGGTGCTCGTCCGCGGAGGTCGTGTGAAGGACCTCCCCGGTGTCCGCTACAAGATCGTCCGCGGCGCGCTCGACACCCAGGGTGTCAAGGGCCGCAAGCAGGCCCGTAGCCGCTACGGCGCGAAGAAGGAGAAGTAATGCCTCGTAAGGGACCCGCTCCGAAGCGTCCGATCATCGCTGACCCCGTCTACGGCTCCCCGCTGGTTTCCCAGCTCGTGAGCAAGATCCTGCTCGACGGCAAGAAGTCCACCGCGCAGTCGATCGTCTACGACGCACTCGAAGGCACTCGCGAAAAGACGGGCAACGACCCCGTCGCGACGCTGAAGCGTGCACTCGACAACGTCAAGCCCTCCGTGGAGGTCAAGTCTCGCCGCGTCGGTGGTGCCACCTACCAGGTGCCCGTCGAAGTGAAGCCCGCTCGGCAGACCACCCTCGCTCTGCGCTGGCTCGTTGCCTTCTCGCGGGAGCGTCGCGAGAAGACGATGACCGAGCGTCTGATGAATGAAATCCTCGACGCGTCCAACGGCCTCGGTGCCTCTGTGAAGCGTCGTGAAGACACGCACAAGATGGCGGAAGCCAACCGCGCCTTCGCGCACTACCGCTGGTGACGTCAGCCCCCGCGCCCTAGCGCGGGGGCGTTTCCAGTTCCAACCACACGAAGCCACACCCAACGCAAAGGACTGCAACAGTGACCGACCTGTCCAAGGTGCGCAACATCGGCATCATGGCCCACATCGACGCCGGTAAGACCACCACCACCGAGCGCATTCTCTTCTACACCGGTAAGAACTACAAGATCGGTGAGACGCACGACGGTGCGGCCACCATGGACTGGATGGAGCAGGAGCAGGAGCGCGGCATCACCATCACCTCCGCTGCCACCACCTGTTTCTGGAAAGACCACCTGATCAACATCATCGACACGCCTGGTCACGTCGACTTCACCGTCGAGGTGGAGCGTTCGCTGCGCGTGCTCGACGGTGCAGTCGCTGTGTTCGACGGTGTTGCCGGCGTGGAGCCCCAGTCGATGACCGTGTGGCGTCAGGCTACGAAGTACAACGTTCCTCGTATCTGCTACATCAACAAGCTCGACCGCACCGGCGCGTCCTTCGACCACGCCGTGAAGACCATCCGCGAGCGCCTCAACACCGATCCGGTGCTACTGCAGATCCCGATCGGCGCAGAAGCAGACTTCCTCGGTGTCGTCGACGTGGTGCGCATGCGTGCGCTCACCTGGCGCGGCGAAACCAAGATGGGCGAAGACTACGAGGTCGAGGAAATCCCCGCCGAGCTGCAGGAGCTCGCCGAGCAGCGTCACCAGGAGCTGCTTGAGCGCTGCGCCGACGTCGACGACGAGCTCGCCGAGAAGTTCCTGATGGACGAGGAAATCACCCCCGAGGAGATCGAGGCCGCCCTGCGCAAGGGCATCATCGCCAACGAGTTCACCGCAGTGGTCTGCGGAACCTCCTTCAAGAACAAGGGCGTGCAGCCGCTGCTCGACGCCGTCACGAAGTACCTGCCTTCCCCGCTCGACGTGCCCGCCATCGAAGGCTTCAAGCCCGGCGATGAGAGCACCAAGTTGGAGCGCCACCCCAGCGACGACGAGCCGCTGTCCGTGCTCGCGTTCAAGGTTGCCGCCGACCCGCACCTGGGCAAGCTCACCTACGTGCGCATCTACTCGGGCGTTCTGAAGTCCGGTGAGAACGTGCTCAACACCGCGACCGGTAAGAAGGAGCGCATCGGCAAGATCTACCAGATGCACGCCAACAAGCGTGAAGAGATCGAAGAGATCGGCGCTGGCATGATCTGCGCCGTAATGGGCCTGAAGAACACCACCACGGGCGACACCCTGTGCGACCCGGTCAATCCGATTCAGCTCGAATCCATGACCTTCCCGGCTCCGGTGATCGAGCAGGCTATCGAGCCGAAGACGAAGTCCGACCAGGAGAAGCTCTCGAACGCTATTCAGCGTCTCGCTGAAGAAGACCCGACGTTCCGCGTCCATACCGACGAGGAAACCGGCCAAACCATCATCGCAGGCATGGGTGAGCTGCACCTCGACGTTCTCATCGACCGTATGAAGCGTGAGTTCAAGGTGGAAGCCAACATTGGTAAGCCTCAGGTCGCCTACCGCGAGACTCTCCGCAAGAAGGTTGAGAAGGTCGAATACACGCACAAGAAGCAGACCGGTGGTTCCGGTCAGTTCGGCCGCGTCATCATCGACCTCGAACCGCAGGAGCCGGGTGCCGGCTACGAGTTCGTGAACGCCGTTACCGGTGGCCGTATCCCCAAGGAGTACATCCCCTCCGTGGACGCGGGCATCCAGGAAGCTATGCAGTTCGGTGTGCTGGCGGGTTACCCCGTCGAGGACATCAAGGTGACGCTCACCGACGGCGCCTACCACGACGTCGACTCCTCGGAGCTCGCGTTCAAGCTCGCCGGTTCTCAGGCATTCAAGGAGGCCGCTCGTAAGGCGAGCCCTGCCATCCTCGAACCGCTGATGGCTGTCGAAGTCACCACTCCGGAAGACTTCCTGGGCACCGTGATCGGCGACCTGAACTCCCGTCGTGGGCAGGTGCAGTCGATGGACGAACAGCACGGCAACCGCGTCGTGCGTGCGCTGGTCCCGCTGTCGGAGATGTTCGGCTACGTCGGCGATCTGCGCTCGAAGACCTCGGGTCAGGCGTCCTACTCGATGGAGTTCGACTCCTACGCGGAGTGCCCCACCTCGGTGGCTGATGAGATCATCGCGAAGGCTCGCGGTACCGAAGTCTGATCTTCGCATCCCTCCCCTCAAGGTGGCGTCTCGAGTAATCGAGGCGCCACCGTTTTTCTATCGGGGTGGTCGCAGTATTCTTGGAATATGTCAGAGTTGATGCCGCCAGTTCCCCAGCTCCTCATTACCACCACGAAGCTGGCCGTGCGCAATATTGAGCGCACGACGGAGCATGGCCGTGCGACGGAATACTCCACCATCAGCGACGTGTCCTCGCTGCCCGCGGACATCTCCACGGTCTTCGAGGACGACGTACATCCCGCGCACGATTCGACGCGAGGCGCCTCAGGATCGGGGGGGGGATAGGTGATGCTCATGAGGACCTGTGACGCATCAGGTCCGCTGAACGCAGTCCGGTGGCATCGCATCTTTAGGCCTCGTCACCGAGCGCTGGCAAGAGCTGACGATAGCCAAGTTCTACGAGATTTCGAAGTTGTGCTGCGCGGTGTTCTACGTCGAACAGCGGGTTACCGGTCAGGATTTCAACGACACCTCCCGGCATCCGACCACACGCCGCTACTCCCTGTGCGGCGAGACGGGATTCAGACGTGCCTCGTAAGTTCGAGCTGCCCGAGCCGGAGCTCGCGGCCAGCCGCTCGCGGAACCGGACGGCGGTGTGCCAGGACCAGGTGACGAAGCCGTACGAAGCCGTCGCCGGGTCAGTCTGTGAGGCACGTCCCCTAACATGCGGGGACTGTATGTGAGTCTCATTGAGCCCTTGCCTGACGAAAAGTGACCCGGTAAAATTTACGCACTGAGTTTCATCAACGTCGATGGGAGGATCTGATGGGTGCTTGGAACGACCTTCAGTTTTCAAGGCGCGACGCTCTTGGTACGGTATTGGGTTTGGCGCCTCTTGGCTTGGTCAGCGAGACGTCTGCGTTTGCGTCTGGGGCTGACGATTGGCGGTCACAACTTGTTGTGGAGGCGTCTGGCAAGGCGCAGAAGTTCATTGTCCGCCCACTGGTGAACAGCGATGGCCGCTTGGAATGCCTGCTGCTTGAATCGGGGGGATACGTGGTCGTGGATGCGGGCGTTCGTGAGTTTGTCGAGTATAGCCCGCGCGGCAGCGAGGTCGTCGCAGCCGCTTCTGGCTGCGCGGCATACTTTGGACCGGGGTTGTGGTTTGCTCGAGAAGGGAGCAGCTTCAGGCACATCATTGATGACTCTCCGATCTCTGCCGCAGGTGCAGATGAAGCTGCTGAGCTCTTTCTCCGAAACCAGACAGATCGGGCGTTGGAGCGCGCATCTGGGCGATCCGCTGGCAGTGCGGCTCCTCGTGGAGGTGGCTATGGGAATGGCTGGCTGATCCGCGGCTACGAGTCCATCCGGGACTGCAACGTTCTCCCGAATGGGCATGATGAGGGAATATGCGGATGGATAGCCGCTTCGATTCTCCTCCGGTTCTGGCACGTGCGCTTCCCCAAGAAGAGGATCATTGGTGCGGAGCATCTGGTAGGCAACAACTTGCGCAGCACGAATCCAAAGACGAAAAACCTTGCATACGCTCTGAAGGGGACCCGATGGAACAGCTCGTGGGCACTGACGGTGAGGGATGGGTTGTTGGATTATGCACGAAAGCGCCGCTTCAAGGCGACTGGGACGTTCTACGCGTTCTCGCCCGGTGTCCATGAGTCCATCCGCGACCATCGTCCGGTCATCTTGTTTGGTACCTTGCCGAAGCAGTACAAGAAAGGCAAAGGCTGGCATGCCGTACTTGCTTACGGATACACATCGAAAGGTCACAATATCGTCCACTACGGATGGCCGCGATATCAGCGCGTCGTGCTGAGTTCAGGGGTGGTCACGTCGAACACGCAATTCAAGGTCCTGTGATGAGGAGGAAGCTGCTCGCCCTCCCGCTGGTCGTGACTCTCACGGCATGCGGAGCCGTGCATCCGATGCCTGACCGAGCGGACGTTGTCGACGTGGTGCGCATCGAGGCCTTCGGATTTGCGGCCGGTGACAGGGAAGCAATCCACATTGACGTGCCGTCCGGTGAAGCCATGGCGTATGTCGCCGACGATCTGTTAATGCTGCGCGGAACCAAGGGCGATCCGCCGTCGCGCATGTGGTACGAGTCCTACGTCGTCGAGCTGCGGGACGGCCAGCGCTTCGAGCTGCTCCGCGGCACCCTGGGGCCAGGATTTGAGTCGTGGCTGTATACCGACGCCACGGGGTGGCTGCGCCTCCGCAACGGCGAAGTCTTCATGGAATCGGGGCGATTTCTGGATCCCGCGACGCAACCGCATGCTCGCGTGCCGATCGCGAGCGTACCGCTGGGCGACAAGGCCGTCGCATGAGCACGGCAACCGAGGCGAAGCCGCGACGGTGGCTCGGTGGAGCCGTGGCGGTGGCACTCGTGGTGCTGCTGCTGTGGGGCGGCTCGTGGATGGTGAAGCTGTTCAGAATGCAATACGATCTCACACTGGAGCTGTGCCCCTCGGGCGCGCGGACAGCGACGTTCACGGTGTACCAGCGATCCGCCATGACGGATTATGCACAGCAGTTCACGCTCCACGACGTCGATTGCGCCACCCAGCAGCTCCATGCGGATGAGGGTTTGCCGTGGAACACCGATCTCGACACACTGCCGGTCACGGTGGTGGTCGCGGAGGAAGGTGGTCGCAGGCAAGTGACCGAGCTCTATCGGTTGCCGGCGGGGGCTGGAGTGGCGGGCAGGCAGCAGAACGTCGCCGTGAGCCGTGCTGGGGGAGCGTGGCCGCAGTTCGGCAGCCCGGACGCGACGCCGATCGACCCCGACTCCATTCCACGGATCGAATAGACCCCAGACTGCCGCTGCTGTATCGCTAGGCTCGACATCCGTGACCATGCGGATCAAGACCTGGGAAGAACTCACCAAGGATGAGTTCTTCGAGATCGCGCGGCTGCGCTGTGAGGTGTTCTTTGTCGAGCAGCGCGTGGACGTGCAGGACTTCGACGAGGTCGACCGGGCGCCCGGTACCGAGCACGTCTTCATCATGGACGACGACGGCGCTGTCGCCTACCTGCGGGCCTACCCGTTGGCTGTGGAGGAGGAGAGCGCGACGTTCTCCTTCGGCCGGGTCGCGGTGCGGCCAGATCGCCGTGGGGAGGGCCTTGCGAAGCGGGTTGTCGAGTGCGTGATTGCCAGGCACGGCCACAAGCCGATGGCGATCCACTCCCAGGAGTACGTCTGCGGGCTCTATCGAGGATTCGGATTCATCGAGGTGGGGGAAGCCTACGAAGAGGCTTCGTTGCCGCACCAGATGATGTTTCGGCCCGCGGACCTTTTCGACAGTGCCCGCGTGCAGTAAAGTGGGAGGTCGGCAGTCCTCGGCTGGTTTGACTATCGGCCGAGGCTGCACAAGAATAATCAAGTCCCCTGCGGCAATTTCAGGGGACCCACAATCCAAGCGCTGCGCAGGGTGCGTAGTGTCACTGAGAAGGAGCCCAAGTGGCAAAGGCCAAGTTTGAGCGGACGAAGCCGCACGTAAACATCGGCACCATTGGACACGTCGACCACGGCAAGACCACTCTGACCGCGGCGATCTCCAAGGTGCTCCATGACAAGTACCCGGATCTGAACGAGGCTTCCCCGTTCGACAAGATCGACAAGGCCCCGGAGGAGCGCCAGCGCGGTATCACCATCTCGGTCTCGCACATCGAGTACCAGACGGAGA
The DNA here is from genome assembly GCF_947286155.1 of uncultured Tessaracoccus sp. Classification (GTDB taxonomy): domain Bacteria; phylum Actinomycetota; class Actinomycetes; order Propionibacteriales; family Propionibacteriaceae; genus Arachnia. The sequence continues at coordinate 30,280 of NZ_CAMYPD010000027.1, read as the reverse complement.
AGCGCCACTACGCGCACGTTGACTGCCCCGGCCACGCCGACTACGTCAAGAACATGATCACCGGCGCTGCTCAGATGGACGGCGCCATCCTCGTTGTGGCTGCGACCGACGGCCCGATGGCTCAGACCCACGAGCACATCCTCCTTGCCCGCCAGGTTGGCGTGCCGGCCATCGTTGTCGCCCTCAACAAGTGCGACATGATCGACGCCGACGATGAGGACCTCATCGACCTCGTTGAGATGGAGCTTCGCGAGATCCTCTCCGCGCAGGAGTTCGACGGCGACAACCTGCCGATCGTGCGCGTGGCTGCGTTCCCCGCACTCAACGGCGACGAGAAGTGGGCCGAGAGCATCCTCGAGCTCATGAACGCTGTCGACGAGTACATCCCCACCCCGGAGCGCGACACCGACAAGCCGTTCCTCATGCCTGTGGAAGACGTCTTCACGATCACCGGTCGCGGTACTGTCGTCACCGGCCGTATCGAGCGCGGTGTTGTGCAGACCGGCGACACTGTCGACCTGGTTGGCATCCGCGACGAGAAGCAGACCACCACCATCACTGGTGTTGAGATGTTCCGCAAGATCCTCGACGAGGGTCGCGCTGGCGAGAACGTCGGCCTGCTGCTCCGTGGCACCAAGAAGGAAGACGTCGAGCGCGGCATGGTGGTTATCAAGCCCGGTTCCACCACCCCGCACACTGACTTCGAGGCTTCCGTCTACGTGCTCAACAAGGAAGAGGGCGGCCGTCACAAGCCGTTCTTCTCGAACTACTCCCCGCAGTTCTACTTCCGCACCACCGACGTGACTGGCGTTGTGCAGCTGCCTGAGGGCACCGACATGGTGATGCCCGGTGACAACACCGAGATGACCGTGCACCTCAACAAGCCCATCGCTATGGAAGAGAACCTCAAGTTCGCTATCCGTGAGGGTGGCCGCACCGTCGGTGCTGGCACCGTCACCAAGATCATCAAGTGATCTAATCTGACGCGATACGAGGCGGCCCCCACCAAGTGCTGGTGGGGGCCGCCTCGTCTATGCCTGCGTGTGCGTTGCGCCCGTTCGGGTGTCGAACTTTGGGGATCAGCCGCACGTCACTCGTCGAGCTTACGCATCCTCTCCATCGCTCGACTTCGGCAGCTCGTCGCGCTCCTGTCCTTCCCGCTCCTTGCGTCGAGCTTCACGCTCTTCCAAGTCTTCCTGCGACGGACCGGCGTATTGGCGGTTGCGCTCTTCTGCCTCGGGCGTCCCGGAAAACACGCGCGCCGTGATGCTGAGCGAGTCGCCGCGCCCATCGGTCACCTCGACGCTCGGCATCTCGGCGGTGCTAGGACCGTCGTTGGGTGTCGTCGGCTCCTCGGGACCCGTCGCACCCGATGGCCGCAGCACTGACGAGATCAATGCGTCAAGCTGCGGGCGTTGCCGGTCGCCGGGCTTCTTGCTGCTGGGCGTGGTGTGGCGATCGCGGAGTGCCTTGAACCAGGTGCGCCGACGGGCGTCGAAGCTGTCGCCCGACGCCTCGTCGTCAAAGAGTTCCACGACGGGGATCTCCTCCGTTGTGTCATCCGAGCGCTCGTCGTCCCATGCGGCCTTGGTCTCCGCCACGAATCGTTTGCGCTCCTCCGACGACGGCGCGGGCGTGACGTCGGGTTCCAGCCGGGTGCGGGGGAGTGCATAGACGGCGCGCTGCTGCAGCCAAGTGATGAGCTCTTCCCGCACGTAGCAGCGCAGATCCCAGAGGTCACCCGAGGTGGCGGCGGATACCGTCGCGCGCACCTTCACGTAGCCGCCGGTGGCCTCCGTCACCTGCATGCTGACCGTCCGCCCATCCCACAGATCAGAGCGCCGCACGATGCGCTGCAGCTCGACGCGCGCCGCGTCGACGGGCACGAGCCAGTCCAGATCGAATTCGACGGTACCGAGCAGTTTCGGGCTGCTGCGGGTCCAGTTCTCGAAGGTCTTCGAGATGAACACCGTCGACGGCACGATCCACCGTCGCCCATCCCAGCTCGCCACCACCACGTAGGTAAGGGTGATCTCTTCGATGGTGCCCCAGTGCTCGTCGACGATCACGATGTCGCCCACGCGCAACGCGTCGGTGAACGCGAGTTGCACACCCGCAAACACGTTGGCGAGCGATGATTGGGCTGCGAGACCAGCGACGATGGACAGCAAACCAGCGGAGGCCAACATGGAGGCGCCGATGGCCCGGAACTGCTCAAAGGTGAGAAGCACACCGGAGATAGCCAGCACCCAGACCACCGCGACACCGACGCGGGAGATCACCTGCGTCTGGGTGCGCAGCCTGCGTGAGTGCACGGTTTCTTGTGCGTCTGCGTGTGCGAACAGCAGTGAATCTGCGATGGCGCTGATGAGCCCACTGAGGAGATAGGCGCCTGAGATGATCAGCAGGATCGTCCATACGTGGAGGAAGATGGGCGCCCATTCCACGTTCGGTGCGCGTGTGGGCCCCCCGATCGCGATCAGCCCGCCGACGCCGGTGCCGATGATGATGACAAGTATCCGCATCGGGGTTCTCAGGCGTTTGCTGAACGGCTTGAGGTGCTGGCGTCGTCGGATAAAGATTCGCGCGAAGGCGCCGATGATCAGTGCCAGCACGGCGCCAGCGAGGAACCCGAAGGCCCCGTGCGCGACGACGGAGAGTACGTCGAGGGCTACCTCGGCGGTGGTGTCGTCAGTGGGCATCCCGCTTCCTCCTCGTTACTTGTTGCCGCGCTTTTGCAGCGCCGCCCACTCGTCGCGAAGCCCGACGGTGCGGTGGAACAGCCTGGGCTGATCCGGGTCGACAGCGAAATAGCCGATGCGCTCAAACTGCAGCACTTGTCCAGGGTCAGCGTCGGCGAGCGCCGGTTCGCCTTTGCACTGCTCGAGCAACTCGCGTGAATCGTGGTTGAGGTCGTCGAGGGGTTCGCCCGTGGCGGCGCCGGGAGCCTCGGCGGTGAACAGCCGCTCGTAGAGCGCCGCCTGGATGTCGACGGCGTGCCGTCGCGACACCCAGTGCATCGTCGATTTCACCTTGCGACCGTCGGGCGCGGTGCCGCCGCGCGACTCGGGATCGTGCGTACACAGCACTTCGACGACGTTGCCATCCTCGTCCTTCACGACGTCGGTAGCCGTGACGAGGAATGCCCCGCGCAGCCGCACTTCCTTGCCGGGGGAGAGGCGGAAGTACTTCGGCGGCGGCACCTCCCGGAAATCGTCCTGCTCGATCCACAGTTCGCCCGTGAACGGCACTTTGCGGGTGCCGTCGTCGGGATTCTCCGGGTTGTTCATGACCTCGAACCACTCGACGACTGGCTCGCCGGCCTCGTCGGTTGGCCAGTCGGTGATGGTGAGCTTGAGCGGGCGGAGCACTGCCATGCGGCGTTGCGCAGTGCGGTTCAGCTCCTGGCGCACGTAGCTCTCCAGCTCCTCAATGGCCTTGCGAGACTGCACGCGCGTGATGCCCACTGCCGTGCAGAACTCGCGCAACGCAGCGGCGGGGTAGCCGCGGCGACGAAGGCCACGGATGGTGGGCATGCGCGGGTCGTCCCAGCCGTCGACCACACCTTCCTCCACCAGTTTGAGGAGCCGACGTTTGCTCGTCACCGTGTGTGTGAGCTCGAGGCGGGCGAATTCGATCTGCCGGGGGGCCTGTTCGAGTTCGAGCGCCTGGAGGAACCAGTCGTAGAGCGGGCGGTGTGATTCGAACTCGAGCGAGCACATCGAGTGCGTGACGCCCTCGATTGCATCAGACTGCCCGTGCGCCCAGTCGTAGGTCGGGTAGATGGGCCAGTCCCAGCCGGTTTGGTGGTGTTCTATCTTGCGGATGCGATACATCAGCGGGTCGCGCATCTGCATGTTTTCGTGCGCCATGTCGATCTTGGCGCGCAGCGTCTTCTCGCCGTCGGCGAATTCGCCGGCGCGCATGCGGCGGAACAGGTTGAGGTTCTCCTCCGGGGTGCGGTCGCGGTACGGCGACGGGGTTCCGGGCTCGGTGAACGAGCCGCGCGTGGCGGAGATCTCTTCGGCATTTTGGTCGTCGACGTAGGCCAGCCCCTTCTCGATGAGCTGCTCAGCCCACTCGTACAGCTGCTGGAAGTAGCCAGACGCGAACCTCACCTCCGCCGGTTCGTAGCCGAGCCAACGGATGTCGTCGATGATGGACTGCACGAACTCGGGGTTCTCTGCCTCGGGGTTGGTGTCGTCCAAGCGCAGCATGCAGATGCCGTCGAAATCCTCGGCGACGCTGAAGTCAGCAACGATGGCCTTCGCGTGGCCGATGTGGAGGTATCCGTTGGGCTCGGGCGGGAACCTGGTCTGAACACGGTGGCCGTATCGACCGGATTCGGTGTCAGCCTTGACGGCTTCGTATAGGTAGTTCGAGGGCTGCGCAGTCATGGTCTAGAGCATATCGACTACCGCCAGTGCTACGCCGCAGCGAGGGCCCGCCACAGCCACACCAGCAGCCAAATTCCCAACACGAGAGTCACAACAAGTACGCCGACGAGGATGGCAGCCGCGGCGATCCAGTACTTCACGCTCGCCTTACGCACCTGCTCCCGGTTGGCGATGGTGCGGTTCAGAAGCCGAAGGTTGCGGCGGTTGGAGCGGTACGCGACGTCGCCCAGCGCCCCGACGATGGGAATGAGCCCGATCAGCCAGTCAATGAGGTAATTCGCGCCCATCCGGGCCAGCACCGGCAGAGGTGCGCGCAGCCGGATCGCGTCGATGATGACCGACGTCGCCAGCACGGCGCCCACGCTGCTGCCCACACCGGGAATGAGGCTCAGCACCGGGTCGAGCCCAACCCGAATGTTGGTGCCCGGAATCGTGGCCACGTCGTCGAGGAGATGGGTGAGAAAGCGCGTCGCCTTCGCCGGCGTCGCTGGCGGCTCTCGCCGAATCTCGTCGCGTGCTGCGCGTGTGGCGTCGTCCATGCATCTAAGCGTGCCGGAAGTGCGTCGACGCAGCCACCGCGGCTACTCTGTTCGCATGCGTAGCCAGGTACCTCATTATCTTCAGGAAGTGTTGCGCGCTTGCGAGGCGAACGACGAGGGGGCCCTGGCCGATTACATCCCCGAGCTGGGCAAGGTTGACCCGAATCCCCTTGCGGTCGCCGTCTGCATGGGTGATGGCACGGTGTACGGTGCGGGAGATGCCGACCTCGAGTTCACCATTCAGTCGATGTCGAAACCCTTTGTGTACGCCCTCGCGCTCCACGAACGAGGACTCGAAGCCACCTTGCAGAAGGTGGGTGTGGAGCCGTCGGGGGACGCATTCAACGATCTCTCCTTGAGCGACGATGGCCGGCCCCAGAATCCCATGATTAACGCGGGTGCCATGGCGGTGCATGCCCTGATCGGCGGTCCACAGGCGCCGCTACGCGAACGCACGGACATGATCGTCGACGGCCTGTCGCGCTTTGCTGGGCGGCAACTGAGCGTCGACGAGGACGTATACACGTCGGAGTTTGCGACGTCGTTTCGCAACCGCGCGATCGCCAACATGTTGCGCAACGTCGGGGTGATCGAGCAGGATCCGCGCGACATCGTCGGCGAGTATACGCGGCAGTGCGCCACCAAAGTGACGACGAAAGACCTCGCGACGATGGCCGTCACCCTAGCGATGGGTGGGCGTAACCCTGTCACGGGTGAGCAGGTGGTGCCGGCATGGGTGTGCCGGTACGTGCTGTCGGTGATGATGACGTGCGGCATGTACGACGCTGCTGGCGACTGGATGACCACCGTGGGCATCCCCGCGAAATCCGGGGTGTCAGGCGGCATCCTCGGCGCGCTGCCTGGCCAGGCGGGCCTGGCTGCGTTCTCCCCGAAGGTGGACAGCCACGGGCACAGCGTGCGGGGCGTACGCGTGTTCGGGCATCTCTCGCGCGACCTCAACCTGCATCTCATGGAGGTGCAGGAGGCGAGGGTGCGCCTGCTGGAGTCGAGCCGCGAAGTGGAGTTGCGCGACGGTTTGGCCCGCCACCTGCGACTGCGCGGCGCGCTGTACTTCGGCTCGGTGGAGCGCCTCCTGCGCGAGCTGGCCGATATCCCGGACGAGGACACCGTCGTCGTGGATCTCAGCGACGTTACGCACATCAACCCGATCGGTCGACGCATGCTGCTCGACGCGATGGAACAGCTCGGCGGAGCGGGGGAGCGGCGGCTGGTGCTCGTCGACCCAGCCTCGAGGTTGCGTGACCCGGAAGGCACCGGCGTCGAGATGGACGTCGTCAAGAAGATCGACGAGGAGCGCTAAGCGCGCTCATTGCGCAGCAGGCGATAGGCTGGCTGCACTATGTCTGAGATCACGCCTGCCCGCACCCGCGTCGCCCCATCGCCCACCGGAGACCCCCACGTCGGCACCGCCTTCATGGCGCTGTTCGACCTCGCGTGGGCCAGGAAGACCGGGGGCCAGTTCGTGCTCCGCATCGAAGACACCGACCAGGCCCGCCTCGCCGAAGGCAGCGAGCAGCAGATCTACGATTCGCTGGAGTGGCTTGGGTTGCAGCCTGACGAGGGCCCGCACGTCGGCGGAGAGTTCGCCCCGTATCGGCAGTCCGAGCGGCTGGAGACCTACCGGCCCTACGTCGAGCAGCTCATCGCCGACGGCCACGCCTACTACTGCTGGTGCTCGCCCGAGCGGCTGAAGGAGATGCGCGACGAGCAGGCCAAGAGCAAGCAGTCGGTCACCGGCTACGACAGGCTCTGCCACGGCAAATCGAAGGAAGAACGCGCCGCCCTGCCCGGCTTTTCTGAGACGCCGGTGGTACGCATGCTCATCCCCGACGACGTCCCCCTCACCTTCGACGACCTCATCCGCGGCGAAGTGAAGGCGCCCCGCCCCGACGACCAGGTGATCTTGAAAACCGACGGGTTCCCCACCTACCACATGGCCGTCGTCGTGGACGATCACCTGATGGGCATCAACACCGTCGTGCGCGGCGAGGAGTGGATTTCGTCGACGCCAAAGCATGTGCTGCTCTACCAGTGGCTAGGCTGGGAAGTGCCGCAGTTCGCGCACATGCCGCTGCTGCGCAACACCGACAAGTCGAAGATCTCGAAGCGCAAGAACCCTGCCGCGCGGCTCATGTGGTTCAAGGAACAGGGCTACCTGCCGGAGGCGGTACGTAACTTCCTGCAGTTGCTCGGCTATGCCGGCGACGAGGAATCCGAGGTGAAGACCTTCGACGAGTTCGTGGCCGAGTTCTCCTGGAGCAAGGTGCACACCGTCGGGCCCATCTTCGACCTCCAGAAACTCGATTGGTTGAACGGCCACTACATCCGCTCGCTGAGCGCCGACGAACTCACCCAGCGCATCGTCGCATGGGCGAAGGAATACGGGCAGTGGGAGGAGCACATGAGCCTTGACGTGCTGCGCCAGGCCGTGCCCATCATTCAGGAGCGTTTGGTGACGCTCTCCGGTGCGCTGCCGCAGCTCGACTACTTGTTCTCGAACGATGTCCAGATTGCCGACGACGCCCGCGCCACGCTGAAGGAGGACGCGGCCGAGGTGCTCGACCAGGCGCTCGCGGTGATGGAATCGGTGCCCATGGAAGCCGCCGCGATCCAGGCTGCGCTGCGCGAACGTCTGTGCGATGGCATGGGCATCAAGCCGAAGTTCGCGTTCGGCCCGCTGCGGGTGGCGATCTCTGGCAAGAAGGTGTCGCCGCCGCTGTTCGAGTCGATGGAGATCCTCGGCCGCGACGAATCTGTCCGCCGCCTGCGCGCCCTCCGCGCCGAGCTGTAGCGCCTCACAGCCCTCATAGTGTGAGATCTGTTGCGGAAACCCGCAATAGATCTCACACATTGTGAGTTATCCACATCCCCTTTCGCATGGCCTCCTGCGTGCGCCAGGATCGTGGAATGGGAGCAGCGCAAGAACTCGAGCGAATCCTCCGCCAACAAGCGGGCGTGATCAGCAGCCGCCAGCTCACCGGCATGGGGTACTCGCGCGGGCAGATCATGCGTCTCACGCGTCGGTGGCAGCGCTGCGCACCAGGCGTATACCTGACGGCGCCGCTCACCTGGACGAGCGCGCTGTGGGCGGGGTTGCTCGTCGGAGGCGATGGCGCGGTAGCGGGCATGGAAGCCGCAGCGTTCGTGCGCGGCATCATCGAGGATGAGCCCAAGGAGATCGTGATTTGGGTGGCCCATGCGAGGCGGGAGTTCCAGCTCGGGCCCTACCGGATTCGCTTCCGACGGGGCACCCGGGCCTCGCGGGGTACCCCGGCCATCACCACCGTCGAGGACACCATGCTCGACACCGCCGACATTCGCCCGGAAGTCCCCGCCATTGCCCTGCTCACGCGTGCATTAGCCGACGGGTTCACCACCCGGCAGCGCCTCCTCAATCGCTTGCGTCAACGCGCCCGGCAGCGCCACCGTGCGCTCATCGTCGAGCTGTGCTCCAGCGCGGGAGCCGGCATCGAGAGCGTGCTGGAGTATCTGTTCCAGCGCAACGTGTTGCGCCGGCATGGGCTCCCGGCCCCGGCGAGGCGGCAGCGTCGCAGTGGGGGACGCGTCGACAACGTGTACGACGACTACGCGCTCATCGTCGAACTCGACGGTGGCCGCTACCACCGTGACAAAGCCCACGACTACCACCGCGACAACGAACACATGCTCGACCGCGACGAGCGCACCGTGCGCTTCGGGTGGCAGCAGGTCGTCGTCGACGCGTGCACGAGCGCGCAGCAAGTAGCCCGCGGATTGCAACTGGGCGGGTGGGGTGGCAAGAGGGCGCGGGTGTACTGCAGATGCCTCAACGTGTGAGATTTGTTGCGGAAACCCGCAATAGATCTCACACCATCACGGTTGACCGCCGCTCGGCCCGGCTTCGATGGCGAGGCGTTCGTCGAGTGTGGGCAGGTAGTAGAGCGCCAGCGAGTCAAGAATGCGCTTGACCTGGGTGAGCGACGCCTGACGCTCGCCCTCCGTCGTGGCCCCGGCCGCGAGGCGCGCGGCCTTGCCTGCCCGTCGGGCATCCGAGCGAGCCTGCTCAGGCAGATGCTCAAAACCGAGCCGCTCAGCGTTCGCCTGGGCGACGTTGAAGCTCACCTCCACATCCGAAGCGAGCGCGTCGAGCTGGTCAGTATCTGTGGCGTCGGTGGCGTCGTCGAACGCCACGAGCGCAGCCTCGAATTCCGCCGTCGCGGGCACGGCCTGGTCGAACAGTGCCGAGCACTCGATCCGGTAGGCGATGTCTTCGCGCAGTTCCAAGTAGTGCGTGCGGATGGCATTGACGCGTTGGAACACCAGCTGACGACGGTCTGCATTCGCCGACGGCGGCACCCACAGCTTGCCCTGCTCGAGGGTGATCGCGTAGGGGTGGATGGTCTCCATCGTGATGCCCAGCTTGTCTGGTGCCATGATCTGCGCGTGGTTGCGCGATTTCCAGAACCGACGAATCGACTCACCCACCCCGCCGCCGGCCAGGAAAACGAAGTAGAACATGGATTTAGGAACGATGGCCATTGCGAGTGTGATGGTGAGCGTGGTGGCCAACAACACGACGAGGTTGCGTGTCGAAAAGAGCTTGTCTTCACTCCAGATCACCGTCGGGATAGCCAACGCCCGGACAGCATCGTCGTCTGTCCCATCGTCTAAGAGCAGCTCCGTACCGGTCTTGCCGATGGTTTCGCTGGGCTTCACATCCTCCGTAAAGCGCGCGCCGTTGGTGCGTTGCATCACCAGCTTGACGTCGTTGTCAGTCCAACGGCCTACGTCATAGTCTCTTTGAGCATCCACGACGATGGCGTCGACGTTGGTGTAGAGCAGGCAGAAGCCGGGCTCGAACTCTCCCCACGTTGCATGCACCGGGATGAGCTGCCAGGTGTCGACCATCACGCCCTCCTTCCAGGCAGCTGGAGCGGAGCGCGTCCGGTGATGGCCTTGCGAGCCTGCGCGCCAGAGGGAAGGTAGTAGAGCGCCAATTCGTCGAGGATGGCGACGGCGCGGTCCAGCGCAGCGGCACGTTCCGCGTCGGTGGCCGATTGGTCCGCAGCCAGCCGTGCCGCCTTGAGCGCGGTGCCAGCCCTCTCCCGAGACGCATCGGGAATGTGCTCCATCCCGATGCGCTCAGCGTTGGCACGGGCTGCGTCGAATGTGGAGCGCACCTGAATAGCGAGTGCGCGACGCTCCTCGTCGCTCAGCATGCCGTCATTGTTGTCCCACTGGAGGAGCGCCAGCGTGAAGGCCTTCGACGTGGGCTCGTGCGGATCAAACAGCGCGGGGCATTCGATGCGGTACACCACGTCGCTGAGTAGCCTGCCGTATTCGGCCTTCACATCGTCGACGTCCACCGCCTGCGGTAGCGCGGGCAGTTCGAACTGCTCGGCGGTGGTGATCTCGTCGTTCTTCCCCTGGCGAACCACCCAGGAGCGCGAATAGTTTCCCTTCTTCGCCGCGTCGTAGCCAATCACCACCGCGGCAACGCCGATACCCATGATGAGAAACCGCAGAAAACCGAGGGACTCCCACGCAATGCCGACGATCGCCAGCGCCCCACCGATGATGAAGGGGATGAGGTTCAGCACCTGGCGTGCGTGATTGGTCTTGGCGACGATGATCCCTTGCTCCACTGCAAAGGCACGCAAGGGCCGCAACCCCGCCGCTGCCGCCACCGCCTGACGCACCGTCTGCGTGCGCGGAAAACCCCACGCATCGCGTTTCCGGCCGCTCGGGAGGTATGCGATGAAGAGGTTTCGATCGTTACCGGTTCGGTACTCGAAAAAGACACGTCCCTGATCGGTTTCTACCAGGAGCCGACGAGGTGCTCGCTCCAACGGCGTGGTGAGGGGTATCTCCTCCAAGTGCATTCCCACACTGTAACGAACGCGACGCGCAAACAAGTGGGGCCGAGGCCCGCAGGCCCCAGCCCCACCGATGTGCAGGAAGCGACGAATTAGCCCACCGAGTTCACGGCTTCAAGCTTCTTCGGCTCGTCCTTGTACACCTCTTTCGCATTCTCCTTGGTGGCGACGATCGGCTCCAGCAGGAAGGACGGCACGTCCTTCGTGTTGTTGTTGGACTGGTCGGTGCTCACCTGAATGCCGTTCAGCTCCTTGAGATCCTTCTCGCCGGAGGCCAGCTTGATGGCGAGATCAACCGAGGTCTGCACCAGCGGCAGTGTGGGCTTCGAGATGGTGGAGTACTGCTTGCCCTCCATGATCCACTTCAGCGACTCAATCTCGGAGTCTTGGCCCGTCACCACAGGCTGCTCCTTACCGGCCTGCTGCACGGAGGTCAGCACCGCGCGAGCGAGCGTGTCATTGGGGGAGAGGATACCGTCGGGCACCTTATCGCCGGGGTAGTTCTGCGACAGGATCGCATCCATACGCGACTGCGCGTTCTTCGGGTCCCAGCCCTGGGTGGCGGCCTGCGACTGCTTCGTCTGCCCCGAGCCGACGGTGATGGTGCCGTCGTCGATCTTCGGCTGCAGCACGGACATACCGCCTTCGAAGAATCGCGACGTATTGGAGTCGTCGTTGGAACCAGCGACGAGCTCGATGGTGTAGGGGCCGTCGCCCTTCTGCTTCTTGAGGCCTTCGAGCAGGGCCTCGCCCTGCTTCACGCCCACTTGGTAGCTGTCGTAGGCGACGTAGTTGTCGACGTTCTCGGTGTCCATGAGGAGGCGGTCGTAGGCGATCACCGCGATGCCGTCGTCCTTGGCCTTCTGGAGCTGAGTGCCGAGCGAGGTGCCGTCGAGAGCGCCAATGATGAGCACCTTCACGCCGGAGGTGATCATGGCGTCTACCTGGTTCTGCTGTTCAGCGACGCCTCCGTTGGCGAACTGCAGCGTGCAGTCGAGCTTCTTCTCCTTGCAGGTTTCCTGGAAGAAGCCCTCGGCCTCCACCCAGTTCTCCGAGGTCTTCTGCGGCAGCGCGATACCGACCTTCACGTTCTCAGCGTTGCCGCCCCCGCCCTGGTCGGAACCGTTGCCGCCATTGCCTGCGTTGCCGGCATTGCCGCCTCCGCAAGCGGCCAGGGAGAGTGCCATGGCGCCAGCCGCGCTGATGGCTGCGATGGACTTGAGGATCCGCATGTTGTGTACCTTTCTGTTGGATCCGGGTAGATGTGCCTAAGCCACGTCGGGCTTCTCGGCGACGGGCTCGGCGGTTGCCTCGCCCTGGGTAGCGGGTCTCTTCTTGAGGAGATGCCCGATGATGGATGGTTTGCCTTGTAGCTTCGAAATGACGTCGAAGGCAACAGCGAGTAGCAGCACGAGGCCCTTGATCATCTGGGTCCAGTCCGCGCCGGCACCCATGAGCTGCAGGCCGTTGTTGAGGAACGCCATGACCAGGGCGCCGACCATCGTGCCTCCGACGGTGCCGATGCCGCCCCACACGGACGCTCCGCCAATGAAGACCGACGCGATTGCATCCAGCTCCCACATGTTGCCGTCGAAGGGGGTCGACGCGGTGGAACGGCCGACGAACACCATGCCGGCGATCGCGGCGAGCACCGAGGAGTTGAACATGACGAAGAAATTCACCTTGCGCACCGAGATACCGGTGAGTGCGGCAGCCGTGCGGTTACCGCCGACGGCGTACACGCTCCGGCCGAGCGGTGTGTTGCGCGCCAGGAAGTTGTAGAAGAGGAAGAGCACGATCACCAGCACGCCAGGGATGGGGAACGATGTGCCGGGGCGCCCCGTCGCGAATACCCAACCAAGGCCCAGGAGCACCGCGCACGCGAAGACGATCTGCGTCCAGTGCGCCCAGGCGGGCGGCACCTCGGCACCAGCGCGCACCAGCTTCGCACGGCTGCGCATCTTCAAAGCGGTGAACAGCAGTGCCGCGCCCACGGCGAGGATGACCGTCGGGGAGTTAATAATCCAGTTGCCCGTCTCGATGGGAGGCAAAAAATTTAGGTAGCCGGCGCCCAGCTTGCGCACTTCTTGAGGTACGGGAATCGAGTTGGAATTGCCGATGTACTGGTTGAGGCCTCGGAACATGAGCATGCCCGCCAGGGTCACGACGAACGCGGGCACCCCGACGATCGCCACCCAGAAGCCGTGCCACAAGCCGATGAGCACGCCGACGCCGAGCCCGCCCAGGATGCCGACCCACCATGGCAGCCCTATCGACGTGGTCAGCACAGCGAGCACGATGCCGACGACGGCGGCGACGGATCCGACGGAGAGATCGATGTGCCCGGCGATGATGACCAGCACCATGCCCATCGCCAAGATGAGCACGTAGGCGTTGCCCGAGATCACGTTCTGCAGGTTCTGTGCAGACAAGACGGTGCCGCCGGTGAGCACTTGGAACAGCACAATTTCCAGGAGCAACACCACCACCATGGCGAGCTGGCGGAAGTTACCGCCGATGAGTTGCTTGAGCTTCTCCAACATAGTTGTGCAATGCCTCCAAAATCAGACTGTGGCGGGGCGTGCCGAGGTGGGGTTGATGAGGCGCATCAGGGATTCCTGATCGGCGTCTTGGGTGTCGAGGCAACCGGTGACGGCGCCTTCAAAAATGGTGTAGATGCGATCAGTGATGCCGAGCAGCTCGGGCAGCTCGGAGGAGATGACGATGACGGCTTTGCCGTCCGCCGCAAGCTTGTTGATGAGCTGGTAGATCTCGAATTTGGCCCCGACGTCGATGCCGCGCGTGGGCTCGTCGAGGATCAGCAGCTCTGGGTCGCTGTAGATCCACTTCGCCAGCACTACCTTTTGCATGTTTCCGCCCGACAGCGTCGCAACGGGGGTGTCGACGGTGGGGGCCTTGATGCGCATCTCTTCGCGGTATTGGCGCGCTGTGGTGCGCACGTGGTGCCAGTCGATGCTGATGCCACCTTGGCAGGCCTTCTTCAGCTTGGATGACACGACCTGGCCTTTGATGTCGTCGAGTAGGTTCAGCCCCTGCGTCTTGCGGTCCTCGGGCAGGTACGCGATGCCGGCGTTGATCGCAGCGGGAACGGAGCTGGTGTCGACTTCCTTGCCGTGCATCAGCACCGTGCCATGCTGGAATACCCCGTACGAATGCCCAAACACGGAGCGCGCAAGCTCGGTGCGGCCGGCGCCCATGAGGCCTGCGAGCCCCACCACTTCGCCGGCGCGGACCTCGATGTTCGAGCCTTTGCAGATGAGTCGGTCTTGGATGGTCGGGTGGCGCACCGTCCAGTCGCGCAGCTCGAAGAGGGGTTTGCCGATGTGGGGTTCGCGGTCGGGGAAGCGGTTGTCGAGGGGGCGGCCCACCATGAGGCGGATCACGTGGTCTTCGTCCACCTGGTGGTCGGTGATGTGCATGGTTTCGACGGCTTTGCCGTCGCGGATGACGGTGATGTCGTCGGAAATCTCCGCGATCTCATTGAGCTTGTGCGAGATCATGATCTGCGAAATGCCGCGCTCGCGCTGGGCGCGCATGAGGTTCAGCAGGTGCGCCGATTCCTCTTCGTTGAGCGCCGAAGTCGGCTCGTCCAGGATGAGCAGGCGCACGTCTTTGGAGAGCGCTTTCGCGATCTCGACGAGCTGCTGTTTGCCGACGCCGATCTCTTTCACCGGGGTGTCGGGGTTGTCGTCGAGCCCCACCTCTTCCATGAGTCGCTTCGCCTCTCGACGGGTCTGCGTCCAGTCGATGCTGAGCCCCCGACGACGCTCGTTGCCCAGAAAGATGTTCTCCGCGATGGAGAGCTCGGGGATGAGCGCGAGCTCCTGGTGAATGATGACGATGCCCTTAGCCTCGGAATCGCGGATGGTAGCGAACTGGCACTCTTCGCCGTCGAAGATGATGCTGCCTTCGTAGGAACCGTACGGCCACACGCCGGAGAGCACCTTCATCAACGTGGACTTTCCAGCACCGTTTTCGCCGCAGAGCGAGTGGATGGTGCCTTCCTGCACTTCGAAGCTCACCTCGTCAAGTGCTTTTACACCTGGGAATGTCTTGGTGATGCGCTGCATCTCGAGGATGGCTTTGCCTCGTTGCATGGTGTCCACGGTGACCTCAAATAAAATGCGTCGTTGAATTGGCCGCGACATACGCTAGCGGACGCGTGGACCAAAGTGGAACGCATCGGCAGATTGTTATGAACTCTTGCTGTGATGCGGATGCGACGGAGGGCAGCTGGAAGCAGCGCTAGATCTTGCCGATGGCAGTCTTCTTCTCTGCCTGGAACTCATCCTCGACGCGGCCGAATGCCCAATACCCCGAGATGCTCAACCGGTCGGCAGGCACATTGCGTTCCTTGAACACCGCGCGGAGCGCCTTCATCGCGCCGCGCTCTCCGTGAGCGAAGACGCTGATGTCACCGAAGGCGTCCCAGGGGAGTGCGGCGACGAGCTGCGCTAGCCGCTGCTCGTCGTATGGGTCGCCATCGCGAGGTGCCCACCGCACTTCCACGCCGTCGGGTGCGTCCAACTGGTGGGTGCCGTGCCCAGTCTCGATAATGACCAAGCCGCGCGCGCGTTCGTCAAGCCGCTCGAGGCCGGCGGCGATCGCTGGCATGGCTGATTCATCACCGACGAAGAGGTGGAAATCGGCATCGGTGGCTGGTGACCATTTCCCGCCCGGCCCTCGCGCGAGCACCTGCTCACCTGGCACGCAGCGCGTCGCCCACGGGCCTGCCAAACCCTCGGAGCCGTGCACGAGGAAATCGACGGTTACCTCACGTGCGTCTGCGTCGTAGCGCCGTACGGTGTAAGTGCGCAGTGTGGGGCGCTGCTCAGGAACGTGCTGTAGGGGGCCGTGCTCGTCGAACAAGAATTTGAGATATGAATCGGTGAAGCCGGTGTAGTTGAACTGATCGACGGAAAAGACGATGCGAATCATTGAGTCGCAGAGCTGTTCTTTTCGTGCGACGGTGAGCCGGGCGATCGCAGGTTGAGGGCGCGCAGGGTTGGTTGCGGCAGGCATAGGTTTCTCCATGGTGACGACTAGCTTACATAATAAGCAAGGGTTTTGTTTCTGAATTGTGTCCATGGAGGGATGGTGCGCGAACCCACGCGGTGGATACTCTCGTAATACTTCGACGAAGGGAACCGTAATGAGCTATCCACCTCAGCAGCCGTGGAATCAAGGTGGGAACAACTATCCCCAGCAGCCCCAGCAATGGGGCGGTCAACCGACGGGTCAGCCGTCAGCGCCGCAGTGGGGTGGGCAGCCGACTGCGCCAGCCTCGGGGCAGCAATGGGGAGGCCAGCCCGGTGGTCAGCCGTCGCCGCAACAGTGGGGCGGACCACAGGCGCCTCAAGGGGGACCGCAGCAGTGGGGCCAGCAGCCGCAACAGTGGAACAGTCAGCAGTGGGGAAAGCCCGCACCGCAGAAGTCTAAGACTGGTTTGTGGATTGGCATAGGCGTCGGTGCCGTGCTGCTCATCGCCATCATTATCACGCTCGTGTTGGTGCTGGGTGGCGGCAAGTACGCCGGCAAGGAGCGCCCTTCGCTACCCAGCGAGTTCGGTGGCTGGTCAAAGACCGATGATGGCGAGGGTCTCGGAATCTCGATTGGCAACGTGTACGAGAAAGACGACAAGCAGGTGCTGGTTGACGAATTCGACTTCAAACTCGACGACGACGGCGAGCCTGACGTCATTCAGGACGAAAACTTCGACGAGGCGAAGTTCGAGGAGACCAAGCCCGCCAAAGGCGTCGTCTGCTACAGCGGTGAGCATGAGGGCGTCAAGGGTACTGCCTGCGCCGTGATGTACGAGGACAAGAAGGGGTTCTCCGTCGTAGCATTTGATGCCGGGTCCGGAAGCGGCGCGGCGTCGAAGGCCGACGTGGAGCAGGCCGCCACGGAACTCTCAAAGCAAAAGTGACAAGCGGCCCCGTCGAGGAGATGCGCGCCTCGACGGGGCCGATTTGGTGTGTGTGGGGCGTTCGTGCCAAGATAGTCAGGTTGCTCCGCTGAGCGGTGACCATTTTGTGGGCTATTTTTCCGCTGGCATGGTCGGGCAAACACCCAGTGTTTGGAAGGCCTTCTGAGTTCGGAAGGCGGTTTTCATCCGGGTGTGAGTGCGACACTCCCGTCCGCGGGGGTGGGGGCGACAAGGGGTTTTACCCCAGCGAACTCCAGTTCAATAGGGACGAGAAGAAGGAACAACTGTGGCGGGACAAAAGATCCGCATCCGGCTGCGGGCGTATGACCACGAGGTCATCGACAGCTCGGCGCGTAAGATCGTCGATACTGTGACTCGCACCGGTGCCCAGGTGGCTGGCCCCGTGCCGCTGCCCACCGAGAAGAACGTGTTCTGTGTTATTCGTTCGCCCCACAAGGACAAGGACAGCCGCGAGCACTTTGAGATGCGCACGCACAAGCGCCTCATCGACATCCTCGACCCCACTCCGAAGACGGTCGACTCGCTCATGCGCCTTGATCTTCCTGCGGGCGTCGACATCGAGATCAAGCTTCCGTGAGGTGTCAAGCATGAGTGAACGAATTGTGAAGGGCATTCTGGGCACCAAGCTCGGCATGACCCAGATGTGGGACGACGACAACAAGGTCGTTCCGGTAACCGTGATCCAAGCCGGCCCGTGCGTCGTGACGCAGGTCCGCACCCCGGAGACCGACGGGTACTCCGCCGTGCAGCTCGGGTATGGCGCATTGAAAGCCAAGAAGGTGACCAAGCCGGCAGCCGGCCACTTCACGAAAGCCGACGTGACCCCGCGCAAGCACCTCGTCGAGCTCCGCACTGCCAACGCGTCTGAATTCACCCTCGGTCAGGAACTCACCGCCGATGTCTTCGCCGACGGCGACATCGTCGACGTGACTGGCACCACGAAGGGTAAGGGCACTGCTGGTGTGATGAAGCGCCACGGCTTCGCCGGTCTGCGCGCCTCGCACGGTGTGCACCGCAAGCACCGCTCTCCTGGTTCCATTGGCGGTTGCTCCACCCCTGGTCGCGTGTTCAAGGGCCTGCGCATGGCTGGCCGCATGGGCAACGACAAGGTGACTGTCCAGAATCTTAAGATCCACGCCGTGGACGCCGAGCGCGGTCTGCTGCTCGTGCGCGGCGCGATCCCCGGCAACAAGGGCTCGCTCGTCGTCGTGCGCAGCGCAGCCCGGAAGGGTGACGCAGCATGAGCACCAACAATGTTGACGTGATTGATGTCAAGGGCAAGAAGGCCGGCTCGGTCGAGCTGCCCGCTGAACTGTTCGATGTTCAGACCAACATCCCCTTGATCCACCAGGTCGTGGTAGCCCAGCTGGCTGCCGCGCGCCAGGGTACGCACAAGGTGAAGGGCCGCGGCGAGGTTCGCGGCGGCGGCAAGAAGCCATGGCGTCAGAAGGGCACCGGTCGTGCTCGTCAGGGCTCCATCCGCGCACCACAGTGGACGGGCGGTGGCGTCGTGCACGGCCCGCAGCCCCGCGACTACGCCCAGCGCACGCCTAAGAAGATGGTTGCAGCTGCGCTCCGCGGCGCTCTGTCTGATCGCGCTCGCGAACAGCAGGTGTTCGTCGTGAAGGAGCTCGTCGCTGGCGAGAAGCCGTCGACGAAGGCCGCGCTGGCCACGCTCGCGCAGTTCGGCGAGATCGACAAGGTGCTCGTCGTGCTCGATCGCTTTGAGGAAGTCGCTTGGCTGTCCGTCCGCAACGCGGTACAGGTGCACGCCATCCTCGTCGATCAGCTGAACGCCTACGACGTGCTGGTCAACGACAAGGTCGTGTTCTCTGAGGCTGCGCTCGCCGCGTTTGTCGCCGGTCCTAGCAAGGGCAAGTCGGTGAAGGCGGCAGCCACGTCGGCCGAGGCCGCTGACATCGAAACTTCCGCTCCGGCTCAGACCGAGCAGGGCGACGACGACGCCTCCGCCGATGGCTCCTACAAGGGCGATAACCCTCCGGCAGGCTACGACATCAAGGGCAATGCCGACTCCGGCAAGTTCCACACCCCCGAGTCCCCGTGGTACGGACGCACCAAGGCTGAGGTCTGGTTCAACAGCGTCGAGGCCGCCGAGGCTGCGGGCTTCGTGAATGCCGTCTCGAACAACTCCGAGGAGGAGAAGAAGTGACCGGTCTGAAGATCCGCAACCACCGAGACATCATCCTGCGCCCCGTCGTGAGCGAGAAGAGCTACAACCTGCTCGACGAGAACAAGTACACGTTCGTCGTAGCTCCCGACGCCAACAAGACCGAGATCAAGATCGCCATCGAGGAGATCTTCGGCGTCAAGGTCCTCAGCGTGAACACCGCCAACCGCCAGGGCAAGACCCGTCGTACCCGCTACGGCATGGGCAAGACCGTCGACACCAAGCGTGCGATCGTCACCTTGGCTGAGGGCGACCGCATCGACATCTTCGGCCCGACCGAGTGATCGAGCGGCGAGGAAGGAACTGAACTTTCATGGGTATCCGCAAATACAAGCCGACTACGCCGGGCCGTCGCGGTTCGAGCGTCTCGGACTTCGCCGAGATCACTCGCTCGACGCCGGAGAAGTCGCTGCTCGTTGCTAAGACGAAGACGGGCGGTCGCAACAACTCCGGGCGCATCACGACGCGTCACATCGGCGGAGGTCACAAGCAGGCGTACCGCCTGATCGACTTCAAACGTTACGACAAGGATGGCGTGCCCGCCAAGGTGGCACACATCGAATACGACCCGAACCGTACCGCGCGTATTGCCCTCCTGCACTACGCCGACGGTGAAAAGCGCTACATCATCGCCCCGAACGGTCTCCAGCAGGGCGCGCAGGTGGTTGCCGGACAGGGTTCTGACATCAAGCCGGGCAACAACCTCGAGCTGCGCCAGATCCCCGTCGGCACCGTTGTGCATGCTGTGGAGCTTCGCCCCGGCGGCGGCGCGAAGCTCGGTCGCTCGGCCGGCGCGTCCATTCAGCTCGTCGCTCGTGAAGGCAAGCACGCCACGCTGCGTATGCCGTCGGGTGAAATGCGCATGGTCGACGTTCGTTGCCGCGCCACCATCGGTGCCGTCGGCAACGCTGAGCAGGCCAATATCCACTGGGGTAAGGCCGGGCGTAACCGCTGGAAGGGCATCCGCCCGACTGTCCGCGGTGTCGTGATGAACCCGGTCGACCACCCTCACGGTGGTGGCGAGGGTCGCACGTCGGGTGGTCGCCATCCTGTCTCGCCTTGGGGCCAGAAGGAAGGCCGCACTCGCAGCAAGAAGAAGGCGAGCAACCGCATGATCGTCCGCCGTCGCAAGACCGGCAAGAAGCGCTGATAAGGGAGCCTGAACAATGCCACGCAGTTTGAAGAAGGGCCCCTTCGTTGACGACCACCTGATGAAGAAGGTGGACGCTCAGAACGAAAAGGGCACAAAAAACGTCATTCGTACCTGGTCCCGGCGCTCCATGATCGTGCCGGACATGCTGGGTCATACCATCGCTGTCCACGACGGCCGCAAGCACGTCCCGGTGTTCGTCACCGAGTCGATGATCGGTCACAAGCTCGGCGAGTTCGCCCCCACGCGCACCTTCAAGGGGCACGTGAAGGACGACAAGAAGGCGCGCCGGCGCTAAGGCAATTCGAGAAATAGGGAACTGATTTATGAGCAACGAAAACGGCTTGAGCCGTCGCCGCGAGGTCCTGCTCGGGGATCGTCCTGGCTCGTACGCCATTGCGCGCCACGTCCGGATGAGCCCCCGCAAGGTCCGACGCGTCGTCGACCTGGTGCGCGGCATGGACGTCAACGACGCCCTGACCGCGCTGAAGTTCGCGCCGCAGGCAGCCTCTGACCCGGTGTACAAGGTGGTGGCTTCTGCCGTCGCCAACGCCGAGTCCGCTGAGGCCCTGCGCGCTGATGATCTCTACATTTCCAAGGCGTTCGTCGACGAAGGTGTCACCCTTCGTCGGATTCGCCCCCGCGCTAAGGGTTCGGCAAGCCGGATCCTCAAGCGAGGGAGCCACATCACCGTCGTTGTCGAACCCCGCGAGTCGAAGGAGGATTGATCGTGGGACAAAAGATTAATCCAAACGGCTTCCGGCTCGGCGTGACGTCCGATCACACCACCCGCTGGTTCGCTGATAAGGACTACGCCACACTCGTCGGCGAAGACGTTAAGATTCGCGAATGGCTCAAGGAAAACCTGGAGCGCGCTGGCATCTCGTCGATCGAGATTGAGCGCCGCTCCGAGCGTGTCACCATCTTCCTGCACGCCGCCCGCCCGGGCATCGTCATCGGGCGTAACGGCGCGGAGGCAGAGCGCGTGCGCGGCGAGCTCGAGAAGCTCACCGGCAAGCAGGTGCAGCTCAACATCCTCGAGGTGAAGAACACCGAGACCGACGCCCAGCTCGTCGCCCAGGGCATTGCTGAGCAGCTCAGCGCACGTGTCGCGTTCCGACGCGCCATGCGCAAGGCGCAGCAGTCGGCCATGCGTGCTGGGGCCAAGGGCATCCGCATCAAGTGCTCCGGACGTCTCGGCGGCGCGGAAATGTCTCGCTCGGAGGGATACCGCGAGGGTCGAGTTCCGCTGCACACGCTGCGCGCGGACATCGACTACGGATTCTTCGAGGCCCGTACCACCTTCGGTCGCATCGGCGTCAAGGTGTGGATCTACAAGGGCGACGTCACTGGCACGCGCGCCGAACGCGCAG
This sequence comes from uncultured Tessaracoccus sp., assembly GCF_947286155.1. GTDB lineage: Bacteria > Actinomycetota > Actinomycetes > Propionibacteriales > Propionibacteriaceae > Arachnia. The sequence continues at coordinate 8,789 of NZ_CAMYPD010000027.1, read as the reverse complement.
CCCAGAAGGCCGCCCGTAACCAGGCCCCCGGTGGCCGCCAGCGTCCAGGCCGTCGCCCGGGCCGCGGCGATCGTGGGGATCGTCCCGAGCGCGGCGGACGTCGTCGCGCACAGGCCGCGGCGCCTCAGGCCGAGGCTGCCGTGAACGAGAACGCAGGAGCCTGACATGCTGATTCCACGTCGAGTGAAATTCCGCAAGCAGCATCACCCTAAGCGCAGCGGCGTCGCCAAGGGCGGCACCAAGCTGGCCTTCGGTGACTACGGTATCCAGGCGCTCGAACCGTCGTACCTGACCAACCGTCAGATCGAGGCTGCACGTATTGCAATGACCCGTCACATCAAGCGTGGCGGTAAGGTCTGGATCAACGTGTACCCGGACCGCCCGCTCACCAAGAAGCCGGCTGAAACCCGCATGGGTTCCGGTAAGGGTTCTCCCGAGTGGTGGGTTGCGAACATCCAGCCCGGACGCGTCGTGTTCGAGCTCTCGGGTGTCGACGAAGCCGTGGCGCGTGAGGCAATGCGCCTCGCCATCCACAAGCTTCCTTTCAAGGCACGTTTCATCAAGCGCGAAGCAGGTGAGTTCTGATGAGCAACGCACTGAAGGCCGCCGAACTGCGCGGCATGAGCCGTGACGCTCTCAACGAGAAGGTCGTCGAGCTGAAGCAGGAGCTGTTTGGGCTGCGCTTCCAGGCCGCCACCGGCCAGCTCGAATCTCATGGGCGTCTGCGCGAAGTCCGCAAGGACATCGCCCGTGTCTACACCGTGCTCCAGGAACGCAACCTGGGCATCGTCGAAGAGCCCTCTGAGGAGAAGTGATGACTGAACAGAACACCCAGGTCGAGCAGACCGAGGAGCGTGGCCGTCGCAAGGTCCTCACCGGCGTCGTCGTGAGCGACAAGATGGACAAGACGATCGTCGTCATGGTGGAAGACCGCGTGAAGCACCCGCTGTACGGCAAGGTCATCACCAAGTCGGAGCGCCTCCAGGCGCACGACGAGGAGAACACCGCTGGCATCGGTGACCGCGTGCGCGTCATGGAGACCCGCCCGCTGTCCGCCAAGAAGCGTTGGCGTTTGACCGAGATCGTGGAGCGAGCAAAGTAGTCTGCGACTCAACACAACTGTCGACGGTGGCTCGTCCCTCTCCTAGGGGCGGGCCACCGTCGCGTTCCCGCGCCTTCAAACGATGGTGCTGTGCAGATGTATCAATCGGGGTATGGCGCAGAATTATTGATGAATTATGGCGATAAGGGCGATGTGATTATACTTCACCGTGCGTAGACCGATTGAGGAATCAACTGTGGTGTTGGTCCTCGCGTCGCGCCAAGTGGAGGAGATCAATGAAGACCAACAGATTCAAAGCAGTGCTCGCAAGCCTGGCAGCCGCAAGTCTCGCACTCGTTGGGGCGTGCTCGTCGGGTGGCTCCGGAGGGGGTTCTTCAGCAGCGCCTGAGAGCTCCGACGACGCCTCGTCCTCGCAGGAGAGCGAAGCACCAGCGTCGGACTACCCCGATCTGAAGGGCAAGACCCTGAACGTCGTCGCTGCATGGTCGGGTGACGAGCAGAAGAACTTCGAGAAGGTCCTGGCGAAATTCCAGGAGCTCACCGGCGCCGAGGTGAAGTACGAGTCGTTCGGCGATAACGGTCCTACCTTCATTCAGACCCGCCTGGAGGGTGGAAACCCGCCCGATGTTGCGGTCATCGCCCAGCCTGCGCTGCTGCAGAGCCTCGCCAAGGACGGCAACATCAAGCCGTTGGCTGATGATGTGCAAGCCCTCGTTAAGAAGAACTACTCGGAATCGTGGATCGACCTCGGTAGCGTCGAAGACAAGAACTACGGCGTCTGGTTCAAGGCCGCCAACAAGTCGACGATGTGGTACAACACCACCATCTGGGATGAGGCTGGCGCTGATCCGGAGAAGGCCGCAGAAGACTGGGACGCCTTCGTGGAGCAGCTGGGCCTCATCCGCGACGCGGGCTACGCAGGCATCTCCGTGGGCGCTGATAAGGGCTGGCCGCTCACCGACTGGTTCGAGAACGTCTACCTGCGTGTAGCGGGCCCTGAGAAGTACGATCAGCTCACCAACCACGAGATCCCCTGGACCGATGATTCGGTGAAGGAGACCCTCGAGATTCTCGGCAAGCTGTGGGGCTCCGACGTGGTGCAGCCCGGCGGTGGCCAGCGCGACTTCCCAACCAGCGTGACCGAGACGTTCGGCGCTGATCCGAAGGCAGGCACCGTCTACGAGGGCGACTTCGTCGCGGGCAACATTGCCGCGGACGGCAACTCCACCGTCGGCGAGACTGCCAAGTTCTTCGACTTCCCGTCGGTGAAGGGCTCCTCCCCGGCCGTCATGGGAGCCGGTGACGTCGCGGTGCAGTTCACTGAAGATGAAGCAGCCAACGCGTTCATGAAGTTCCTCGCATCGCCGGAGTCCGCGGCTGAGTGGATCCCGAACGGCGGTCTCACGTCGCCGAACAAGGCCGTCGACACGTCGCTGTACCCCGATGAGACCTCGAAGCAGATCGCCGAGGCGCTGGTGAACGCGGAAGACTTCCGCTTCGACATGTCCGACCTCACCCCGTCGGCATTTGGCGGTACAGAGGGTCAGGGCTTCTGGCAGGAACTCATCACGTTCTACGAGAACCCGTCCGACGTTGCAGGCGCCATGCAGCGGCTCGAAGCCGCAGCGGTGTCCGCATACAAGTAAATGACAGATTCACCCCGAACGGCAGGTGGGCGCACCGCCTCACGGCAACGATGGTCCCTGAGGCGGTGGCTCACCGTCGCATCGTTCCTGCTCCCGGCAATGGTGATGCTGGGGGCACTCGTGGTGTACCCCGTGATCTTCACGGTGGTGCGCTCGTTCTACAGCAAGTCGGGTGACGAATTCGTTGGTTGGGACAACTACGTCACGATGTTCACCAACGAGACCACCTTCATGGCCATCCGCAACAACATCTTGTGGGTACTCGTCGCACCCGCAGCATGCACCATCCTTGGCCTGATTTTCGCGGTGCTGCTGGACAAGATCCGGTGGAAGACGGCCTTCAAGCTCATCGTGTTCATGCCCATGGCTATCTCGATGCTGGCCGCCGGCGTGATCTTCCGCTCGATGTTCCAAGAAGACCCGAAGCTGGGCACAGTGAACGCGGCGGTGGTGGCCGTCGACGGATGGTTCAACGACGCTGCGCACTATCCAGGCGCGAAGCCACGCAAGGACGTAGGGATCGCAGCGGAAGCGGGGATCATCGCCTCTGATAACCAGGTGCGCGCCGGTGAGGTGCAGCATTTCCCCCTGATCGCCATCAAACAAGACAACCTTCCCGAAGAGGCGGTGCAGGCCGTCGAAAGCCCGGCACCTAGTGACACACAGATCGCAGGCACGGTATGGCTCGACGTGATCCGCGGCGGCGGGGGAGAACAGGGCCAGATTGACGAGGGCAAGCGCGGGCTGCCCGGCATCAGGGTGGACGCCGTCGATGCCCAAGGTAAGGTGGCCGGCCACGCCAAGACGAATCCCGACGGCACGTTCGTGATCGACGGCTTGGAAGCGGGTAGCCAGTACAAGGTGGCGCTTCCTGCGTCGAACTTTTCGCAAGGCGCTCAGGGTGTGAGTTGGTTGGGTTCCACCTTTATCAATGCCGTCGTGATGCTGTCCTACATTTGGATTTGGGCTGGGTTCGCCATGGTGATGATCGCGTCCGGGCTCTCCGCGATGGACCGTTCGCTCCAAGAGGCCGCGCGGATGGACGGTGCGAACGAGTGGAAGGTCTTCACCAGAATCACTGCGCCGTTGCTCGCGCCGGTGCTCGTCGTGGTGTTCGTCACACTCATCATCAACGTGCTGAAGATCTTCGACCTTGTGTACGTCATTCCGCCGGGCACGTCGAAACCGGCAGCCAACGTGATTGCTGTGGAGATGTGGACGCAGTCCTTCGGCGGCGGACAGCACTTCGGTTTGGGTTCGGCGCTCGCCGTCTTGCTGCTCATCCTCGTGTTGCCCAGCATGATCATCAACGTTCGGCGTTTTAAGGAGGAGCGCTCATGACTTCTCCAGGAACCTTGTCGCGCAAGCGCGACAAGCGCACGCTGCGCTTCGCAGCCAGCGTTGGCAAGGCCGTGGTCAACGTCGTCTTGGCAATCGTGGCCATCTTCTGGATGGTGCCCGCACTGGGGCTGTTGCTGACCTCGCTTCGAAGCGCCGGCGACAACGCCGCCTCCGGATGGTGGACCGTCTTCACGAAGCCTGCGCAACTCACGCTCGATAACTACGCGAACCTGCTGCAGAACCCCACGATCACCGGGTCGTTCTGGAATACCGTCGTCATCGCGGTGCCGTCCACGTTCTTCGTGGTTGTCATCGGTGCGCTCGCGGCCTACGCGTTCGCGTTCCTCAACTTTCCTGGTCGCGACGCGCTGTTCATCGTCGTGGTGATCTTGCTTGCCGTGCCGATTCAGGTGGCGCTGATTCCGCTCGCCGGGCTGTTCGGCGCACTGGGGATTTTCGGCGACGTGCTGGGCGTGATCCTGTTCCACATCGCGTTTGGCCTGCCGTTCGCCATCTTCTTGTTGCGTAACTTCTTCACGCAGTTCCCGACGGAGCTCCTCGAGGCCGCGCGTGTGGACGGCGCCAGCGACTGGATGGTGTTCATCCGCATTGTGCTGCCACTGGGGTTGCCGGCGATCGCGTCACTCGCGATCTTCCAGTTCCTCTGGACCTGGAATGACATGCTCGTCGCGCTGATCTTCACCTCGGGTGACTCCGCGCCGTTGACCGTCGCCATTCAGCAGCAGTTACGCCAGTTCGGATCCAACATCGACGTGCTCTCCGCAGGCGCGTTCCTGTCGATGATCGTGCCGCTGATCGTGTTCTTCGCGTTCCAGCGCTACTTCGTGCAGGCACTGCTGGCGGGTTCGCAGCGCTGAGCCCGGCAGCCCGGCCCGCCAGCGATTAGGCGCTCGCGCCTGGCTGCGTTAACATGAGCAAGTTGCTTTGGGTCTGTGCCCTTTCGAGGGGACCTTTCCCGGGCCGCAACATGGCTCCCACTCTCTCGAGGCGGGGGTTACCTCCTGGCAAAATCCAGGGGGGCCGTTTCTAGTTTCACAAGGCCAGTTCCTGGAACCGGTGGGACAAGGAGAAGTAATGATTCAGCAAGAGTCGCGGCTGAAGGTCGCCGACAACACCGGTGCAAAGGAGCTCCTCTGCATCCGTGTGCTCGGTGGCTCTGGACGCCGCTACGCATATCTGGGCGACACCATCGTCGCCACCGTCAAGGACGCTATCCCTGGCGGCACCGTCAAGAAGGGCGAGGTCGTCAAGGCCGTTATCGTCCGCCAGCGTAAGGAAAGCCGTCGTCCCGACGGTTCCTACATCAAGTTCGACGAGAACGCCGCCGTCCTACTCAGGAACGACGGCGAGCCCCGCGGTACCCGTATCTTCGGTCCCGTGGCCCGCGAACTGCGCGACAAGAAGTTCATGCGCATCGTGTCCCTCGCTCCGGAGGTGATCTGACATGGCGCTCCACGTGAAGAAGGGTGACCAGGTACGGGTCATCGCAGGTAAGGATAAGGGTGTCACCGGCGAGATCATCGCTGTGTACCCGGACGACCAGAAGGTCACCGTGCAGGGTGTGAACGTTGTCAAGCAGCACCGTCGTGAGCAGCAGACCGGCACCGGGCGCAAGATTGAAGGCGGCATCATCACCGCTGAAGCGCCTATCCACGTGTCGAACGTGCAGCTCGTGGTGAAGAAGGACGGCAAGGACGTGGTCACCCGCGTCGGCTACAAGCGCGTCGAAGTCACTAAGACTCGCCCCGACGGCTCGGAGTACAAGTCAGAACGTTCCGTCCGCATCGCCCGCGCTACTGGGGAGGAGATCTGATGACTGAGATGCCCCGCCTGAAGAAGCAGTACCGCGAGACGATCGTTCCGGCGCTGCAGGAAGAGTTCAAGTACGAGAACCCCATGCAGGTCCCCGGCCTGACGAAGGTTGTCGTCAACATGGGCGTCGGTGAGGCTGCTCGCGACTCGAAGATCATCGACGGCGCGATCCGCGACCTCACCGCTATCACCGGTCAGAAGCCTGCGGTGACGAAGGCTCGCAAGTCCATCGCCCAGTTCAAGCTGCGTGAGGGTCAGCCCATCGGCTGCCACGTCACGCTGCGTGGCGATCGCATGTGGGAGTTCGCTGACCGTCTGCTCACCCTGGCGCTGCCCCGAATCCGCGACTTCCGCGGACTCAACGGCCGCCAGTTTGATGGTCAGGGTAACTACACCTTCGGTCTCAACGAGCAGGTCATGTTCCTTGAAATCGATCCGGACAAGATTGACCGCGTACGCGGCATGGACATCACGTTCGTCACCACCGCGACGAACGACGTCGAAGGTCGCGCGCTGCTGAAGCACCTTGGATTCCCGTTCAAGGCCAAGGACGATCCGAAGAAGCCCAAGGCCAAGCGTGGCCCGGCTTACTACGCCAAGAAGAAGAAGTGAGGCTGAGGCATGGCTAAGACTGCACTCAAAGTCAAGCAGGCCCGCAAGCCGAAGTTCGGCGTGCGCGCCTACACCCGCTGCCAGAAGTGCGGACGACCCAAGTCGGTCTACCGCAAGTTTGGCCTGTGCCGCGTGTGCTTGCGAGAGCTCGCGCACGCAGGCGAACTGCCGGGCGTCACCAAGTCGTCCTGGTGAGTCCCACCGTCTAACCAACATCATGAACGCGACAGGTCCTGAAGTTTAAGGAAACCGGCGCGAGAAAGAGGTACAGGTCATGACAATGACTGACCCCATCGCAGACATGTTGACGCGTCTGCGCAACGCCAATCAGGCGTACTTGGATTCGACGTCGATGCCGTCGTCCAAGATCAAGGTCGGGATCGCCGAGATCCTGAAGGCAGAGGGCTACATCTCCGATTTCGAGCAGACCGAGGTTGAAGGCCAGGTCGGCAAGGTGTTGAAGGTGACCCTGAAGTATGGCGACTCCCGTGAGCGTTCCATCGCTGGGCTGCGTCGTATCAGCAAGCCGGGGCTTCGCGTCTACGCGAAGGCGAACCAGCTTCCTCGGGTGCTTGGCGGCCTCGGTATCGCCATCATTTCCACCTCGCAGGGGCTGCTGACCGACAAGCAGGCCAAGGCTCAATCCGTGGGCGGCGAAGTGCTCGCCTACGTGTGGTGACAGGAGGTAGATGAACCATGTCTCGTATTGGTAAGTACCCCGTCACCGTGCCGAACGGCGTTACGGTCACGCTCGATGGACAGCACGTCGGTGTGAAGGGCCCGAAGGGTGAGCTGCAGTTCACCGTCAAGGAGCCCATCACCGTTAGCAAGAACGACGACGGCGCAATCCAGGTGGCACGCCCCAACGACGAGCGCGAAAACCGCTCGCTGCACGGGCTCACCCGCACGCTGATCGCCAACATGATCACCGGCGTCACCGAGGGCTACGAGAAGAAGCTCGAGATCGTCGGCGTTGGTTACCGTGTGATCTCCAAGGGGCCGAAGCAGCTCGAGTTCGCGCTCGGCTTCTCGCACCCCGTCATCATCGACGCCCCGGAAGGCATCACCTTCAACGTCGAGAACCAGACGAAGTTCTCTGTGCAGGGCATCGACAAGCAGCTCGTCGGCGAAACGGCCGCGAACATCCGCAAGCTGCGCAAGCCTGAGCCGTACAAGGGCAAGGGTGTGCGCTACGCGGGTGAGCACGTCCGTCGCAAGGCTGGAAAGGCTGGTAAGTAATGGCTATCTCGCTCCGCACGGGCAAGAAGCTGGCTCCGAAGACCGCGTCGCGTTCCCGTCGCCAGCTTCGCGCTCGCAAGAAGATCACCGGCACCGCCGAGCGTCCGCGTCTCGTGGTTACCCGGTCGCCCCGCCACCTGTACGCACAGGTCATCGACGACGTCCAGGGCCGCACGCTCGTGTCCGCGTCGACGATGGAAGCCGACCTGCGCAACGAGGCCGGCACCAAGTCCGAGAAGGCTGCGAAGCTGGGCACGCTGCTCGCCTCGCGTGCGAAGGACGCGGGCATTGCTGCGGTCGTGTTCGACCGCGCTGGTAACAAGTACACCGGCCGCCTCGCGGCCCTGGCCGATGCCGCCCGCGAGGGTGGCCTCGACTTCTGACCCGACGAAAGAGGAAACGATGAGTGAAACCCAGCAGCGCGGCAACCGCGCAGGTGGTGAGCGTCGTGGCCGTGACGATCGTCGTGGCCGTGACAACAATGCTCGTGATGACAAGAAGCAGTACCTCGAGCGCGTGGTTGCGATCAACCGCGTCGCCAAGGTGGTGCAGGGTGGTCGCCGCTTCAGCTTCACTGCGCTGGTCGTAGTGGGCGACGGCGAGGGCACCGTCGGCGTGGGCTACGGCAAGGCGAAGGAGGTGCCGGCCGCGATCGCCAAGGGCGTGGAAGAGGCCAAGAAGCACTTCTTCCACGTGCCGATGATCCAGCGTTCCATCCCGCACGCTGTGCAGGGTGAGAAGGCCGCCGGCATCGTCATGCTGCGTCCCGCAACGCCTGGTACTGGTGTGATTGCCGGTGGCTCGGTGCGTGCCGTGCTCGAGTGCGCAGGCATTCACGATGTGCTGTCCAAGTCGCTCGGCTCACCGAACGCCATCAACGTGGTGCACGCCACGGTTGACGCGCTCAAGCAGCTCGAACAGCCGGAGCAGGTGGCTCGCCGGCGCGGGCTGCCCGTCGAAGATGTCGCTCCTGCAGCGATGCTTCGCGCCAGTAAGGAAGAGGTGGCGAGCTAAATGGCACAGCTGAAGATCACCCAGTTGAAGTCCGGCGCCAA
>NZ_CAMYPD010000026.1 GCF_947286155.1 uncultured Tessaracoccus sp. | reverse complement strand
TCCTGAGCCAGGATCAAACTCTCCGTTGAAAAAATGTCGGTTTAGGTGTTTATCCCATATACCGTCAACAGAAAAATGATTCTGACAGGATCCATTGCTGGATCTAATCAATTAATCAAAGGAACCGTTACATGAATAATCATGTGACGGGACGCACTAGCAATTTCTTGCGTGTGCATTATTATTTGGCATTGACTTTAAGTACGCTGTTGAGTTCTCAAGTTTCGGTTGCGTCCCATATTGGTTTGCCTGTGGGCATTCCAACTTGGGGCAACTTGATCAACCTTACTTTTGGATTTCTACCCTGTCAAATCGGGCTGATTTCCATCGTTTTGGCTGATGCATACCGCTTTGAGCGGCTTGATCAACTTTACTCGGTTTGTTAGCTGCTGTCAACTTGGCGCTTGCGCATCTCGTTGAGATCACTGCTACTAGCCTGGCGGCCAGCCGAGTTTGTAGTTGTTCGTCGCATCTGCGGCGAGTGGCCACTCTACTCAGCTTTCTTTCGGCAGTCAAATCGACTTGCAGCTTCACAATGTTGAGTTGTGTTGATCTTTTGTTCCCTTGGTTAGGCAACTTGCCTTACCTTACGCCCTTCTCTAACCCGAGTCAACTCGGCTTATTTTGGGCCGCACCGGTTTCCGCGGACCTTGAGTGGGTACTACTCGCACGCACACTCGCCCGCTTCGACGCTGGTGTTGGGATTGCTTCCTGGTCCGGCCTTTCGTCCGTTTCACCGAGGCAGCTCGAGAAACTATACACATGAGTTCGAGGACCGCCAAATCGCGCTCAGCTGAGGCATATTCTTCCCCTCTCGAGCGCAGCCCGTGCCTCGAATCTCTTTATGATTCCCCCATGCAGCCACGACGTATCCCTCCACTACTTGCCCCTCTACTGGCTTTCGGTCTCGCGGCCTGCGCCTCTCCAGAGGCGCCTCCAGAGCCAGCCAGGTCTGCAACCGACGCCGCCACAGTCATCCCAACAGCATCGCCCACTCAATCTGCTGGGCCGAATACATCGTCGCGCCCGTCTTCGACTCCCTCACCGTCGCCGACTAGAGAGCTTCGCGGCGTCACCATCAATGTGTCTGGTGATCTGCTCTGGCACAACACGCTGTGGGCGTCGGCAAAACTGGATGCTCCCGAAGGCGCTGAGGAGGGTATGGATTTCGGGCCGCAGCTCGCTTCGCTGCAGCCGTTCGTCGAAGACGCCGACTTGGCGATCTGCCACTCTGAAGTGCCTTTCGCACCCAAAGGCGGCCCCTACCACAGCTACCCGACATTCGCTGCTCCGCCGACCATCGCCTCGACGTTGAAGAAGCTCGGCTGGGATCTGTGTACCACTGCCTCGAATCACGCGATGGATCAAGGCTGGGAGGGGCTCGTGCGCACCGTCGACGATTACGAAGCCGCAGGCATCCAGGTGGCCGGCTCGTACCGGACAGAGGCTGAGGCCTCGAAGCCTGTGATCTACACCACTGAGTCGGGCGTCAAGGTGGGTATCGTCTCGCAAACATTCGGGCTCAATGGCATCCCGAAGGCTAAGGGCAAGGATTGGTCTGTGGATCTCATCGACGCTGACAAAGCCGTCGCGGATGCCAAGGCGGCCAAGGAAGCCGGGGCGGACATCGTCGCGGTGCATGTGCACGCCGGTACGGAGTACCAGCACAACCCAGACCCACAGCAGCGTGAGTTTGCGGAGGCGGTGACAGCGTCGCCGTATGTCGACTTCGTGTTTGGACAACACGCGCATGTGGTGCAACCCATCGACAAAGTCAACGACAAGTGGGTGCTCTACGGCTCCGGCAACCTCATCGCGCAAAGTGGCCCGTCGAAACCCTGGACCTACGACGGGTACATGGCAACGATCACGCTCGCCGAGCAGCAGGACGGATCGTTCGCCGCCAAGCAGGTTGAGTGGGCGCCCACCTACATCACCCGGCATTCACGCGGCAATCCCGCACGCGTCTATCTCATCCCCGATGCGCTCGCGAAGGGCGAGGGGCCAGCTGGGGAGCTCAAGCAGTCTGCGTCGAGGACCCGCGAGATTGTGACCAAGAACAAGCCAGCGGGCCTCGTCGAACGAACACAGTGAGTGTAGGGGCGAAGCCTAGCTGAGCACTACGCCGCCGACGGTCTTGCGACCTCGTCGGATTACCCCATAGCGGCGGTGCAGGAGCTGGTTGGCGTCGACGAACATGTCGGCGTCGGCCACCTTCTCGTTATTGAGGTACGCGCCGCCCTCATTCACGGCGCGTCGCGCTTCGCTCTTGGATTTGACGACCCCACTCAGCACCATGACGTCCACGAACGGCATCGGCTCGGGCAACGGCGCAGCATCCACCTCGCGCATGACGCCGTCGAGGGTGGCGTCGTCGAGTTCTTGCAGCTCGCCCCTGCCGAAGATGGCTTGTGCAGCGGTAACCGCCGCCTTGCGCTGCTCGACGCCGTGTACGAAGTCGGTGATGTCGTCAGCAAGCGCTTTCTGCGCCTCGCGCTTGAACGGCGCTTCGGCAGTAGCACGCTCCAGTTCGGCGATCTCTTCCGGCGAGCGGAAAGTGAACACCTTGAGGTATTCGATCACCTTCGCGTCTTCGGCGTTCAAGAAGAACTGGTGGAATGCATACGGGCTCGTGAGCTCCGGATCGATCCAGATTGCGCCGCCTTCGGTCTTGCCAAACTTGGTGCCGTCAGCTTTCGTGATGAGTGGCGTTGCGAGCGCGTGCACCTTGGCTTGGTCCGAGCGGCGAAGCAACTCGACGCCCGCGGCGAGGTTGCCCCACTGGTCCGAGCCACCGGTCTGCAGCGTCACACCGTGGCGACGGTGCAACTCGCGGAAGTCATTCGACTGCAGCAGCACGTAGCTGAACTCCGTGTAGCTGATGCCTGATTCGAGGCGACTCGCGACGATCTCGCGGGCGAGCATCCGGTTGACCGGGAAGTGTTTGCCCAGGTCACGGAGGAAATCGATGGCCGAGAGGTCTTTCGTCCAATCGAGGTTATTCACCATCACGGCAGCGTTCTGGCCCTCGAAGGAGACGAACCGACGAGTCTGCTCACGGATCTGCTCCACCCAGCTCGCGACGACCTCGGCATCATTCATCACGCGTTCCCCGGAAGCCTTCGGATCGCCGATGAGGCCGGTGGCTCCCCCGACGAGCAAGTGCGGAACGTGCCCCGCGTCTTGCAGCCTTCTGGCCATGAGGAGCTGCATGAGGTGCCCGATGTGCAGGCTCGCAGCGGTGGGATCGAAGCCTACATAGAACTTGACGGGGCCTTCGGCCAGGTGCTGCGAAAGTGCTTCTGGGTCGGTGGAGTGCGCGACGAGCCCGCGCCAGTTGAGATCCTCGAACAAGTTCATACCCCGAACCCTACTGGGTGCTCCCCTCTCGAGCGCCAGTTGCCCACGCTGTAAGGCGCGAACGCGCTTCCTGCAGCTCAGCGATCTGCTCCCTCACCCGCGCTGGAGCGGTGCCGCCGCGGCCGTCCCGGGCTGCAACAGATCCCTCGACGGTGAGCACGTCGAGGACGCCATCGTCGAGATGCTCCGAGATGTGGGGAAGATCGTCCTCGGTGAGGTCGGAGAGCGTGATGCCCTTGCGTTCGCAGAAGCGCACCGTGGCGCCGGCGACCTCGTGCGCGACGGCGAACGGCACTTTCTGGCGCACCAGGTGGTCGGCTACGTCGGTGGCGAGCGAGAAGCCCAACGGCGCTACCTCGGCCATGCGCTCCGGATGGAAGGTGAGGGTGCCGACCATGCCCGCGACCGCCGGGATGAGCACATGCAGCTGGTCGATGCCGTCGAAGATCGGCTCCTTGTCCTCCTGCAGGTCGCGGTTGTAGGCCAGCGGCATGCCCTTGAGTGTGGCCATGAGCCCCGCGAGGTTACCGATGAGGCGGCCCGACTTGCCACGAGCGAGCTCTGCCACGTCGGGATTCTTCTTCTGCGGCATGATCGACGACCCCGTCGACCAGGCGTCGTCCAGCGTGGCGAACCCGAACTCTGCGGTGCACCACACGATGACGTCTTCGCTCAGACGGGACAGGTCGACGCCGATTTGGGCGAGGATGAACGCCGCTTCCGCGGTGAGGTCGCGGGCGGCCGTGCCGTCGATGGAGTTCTGCACCGACGAGGAAAATCCCAACTCCTTGGCGACGAGGCCAGGGTCGAGCCCGAGCGACGAGCCTGCCAGCGCCGCCGACCCGTACGGGCTGATCGCGAGGCGGGCGTCGAGGTCGCGCAGACGCTCGGTGTCTCGCACCAACGGCCAGGCGTGTGCGAGCAGGTGGTGGCTGAGCAGAATGGGTTGCGCGGACTGCAGATGGGTGCGCCCCGGCATGACGGCGCCCAAGTAGCGTTCCGCCTGTTGCTCGAGGGCGGCGAGCACACCGTCGAGATCCTGGGCGATGAGCCGGATCTCTTCCCGAAGGTAGGAGCGGATGAGGGTGGCGATCTGGTCGTTGCGCGAGCGGCCGGCGCGGAGCCTGCCACCCAGGTCGGCGCCGACGATGTCCTTCAGCCCACGCTCCAACGCGCCGTGCACGTCCTCGTCGCTTGGCGCTGGCACGAACGCTCCAGTGCGCACCTGCTCGGCCAACCGCGCGAGGCCGGCATCCATATCTGCGGCCTGCTGATCGTCGAGGTAGCCAGCTGCGTGCAGCGCCTTAGCGTGCGCCCGCGAGCCGGCGATGTCGTGCAGGGCAAGCCGCCAATCGAACTGGGTTGATTTGCTGAGCGCGAACATCGCCTCGCTGGGGCCACCGTCGAAACGTCCGCCCCACAGCTTTCCCTCAGTCACGATTCCTCCATCGGTCGTCCAGTCATGGTCATAGTATTCAGCCGCGCCATCAAGACGCCTGCTGCTTGCTCGGACTCCGTAATCACGAGCACCGTGTCGTCGCCCGCAATCGTGCCGACCACGCCCGGAAGTCCGGCTTGGTCCAAGGCCGACCCGAAGTACTGCGCGGCACCAGGCGGCGTGCGCAGCACGATCTGGTTGAGCGCCGAGCGCTGCGTTTGCACGAGCTCCGCGCACAGTTGGGCGAGTTTCACCTCTGCACCGTGCAGCTGCTCGTGCAGCACGTACGCCAGCGCACCCCCGGAGGTGCGCTGCCGAACAGCGCCGATGGCGTGGAGGTCCTTGGATAGCGTGGATTGGCTCGCTACGATGCCCTGAGCGTCCAACGCATCGACGAGTTCTGCCTGCGAGGTGAACCGGCCTTCGGTAATGATTTGGCGCAAGATCGCTTGACGGCCGGCGCGCGACGCATCGTTCATGCGCGCTCCAACAGGGAAGGCAAGACGTCGACAAAGGCCTGGAGGTCGCTCTGCGTGGCGATGAGCGGCGGAGCAATCCGCAGCACGTTCGGGCGCGGCGCATTGATGATGAATCCCGCGTCCAAGGCGGCGTCAGCGATGGCGGGTGCCACGTCGCGGGCAAGCGCGATGCCCCACAGCATGCCTCGGCCACGTACCTCGACGATGTCGGGGTGTTGCAGCGCACGCAGGGCATCGGAGAGCCAATCCCCCGTGCAGCGCGACGCATCCAGCAAGCCCTCCTCGAGCACGTCGAGCACAGCGTTGCCTGCGGCTGCCGCGACGGGGTTGCCGCCGAACGTCGTGCCGTGCAGACCAGGCTGGAGGAAGCCGGCCGCCTCGCCCGTCGCGAGACACGCACCGATGGGGAAACCGTTGCCCAGGCCCTTCGCGAGCGTCACGATGTCGGGCATGACGCCCTCGGCTTGGTGGGCAAACATTGCCCCACAACGTCCGATGCCGGTTTGGATCTCGTCAATCCAGAGCAAGGACCCATGCTCAGCCGCGATGCGTCGCGCGGCCGCAACGTATCCGTCCGGCGCCGGCACCACGCCGTTCTCGCCCTGGATGACCTCGAGCACCACCGCAGCGGTGGCGTCGTCGACGGCGCTCTCCAGTGCTGCGACGTTGCCGTACTCGACGAATTCAACGTCGCCGGGGAGCGGCTCGAACGGCGCCCGGTAGCGTTCATTCGCGGTGATGGCGAGCGACGCCGCAGTGCGTCCGTGGAAGGCGCCTTGCATGGCGACAATCTTGGTTCGGCCGGTCAGGCGGGTGAGTTTGAATGCGGTTTCGTTGGCTTCGGAGCCGGAGTTCGAGAAAAAGACTCTCGCCGACGGGTCACCCAAGTGTGCTGCGAGCCGTTCAGCCAAACGAATCTGTGGCTGCGATGCGAAGAGGTTGGAGATGTGCCCGAGGCGCCCCAGCTGCGCGGTCACCGCGTCGGTGATGCGCGGGTGCGCATGCCCCAACCCCAGCACGGCGAGGCCCGAGAGCAGGTCGGTGTACTGTTTCCCGTCGGCATCCCACACGTGGACGCCTTCTCCGCGCTCGAAGACGCGCTTCGGCGTGCCGAAGGCGTTCATCATCACCGCGCCGTAGCGCTGTTGCAGTGCGTCGTTGCTCATCGTGTCACCATCGTTCCCACACCTTCTTCGGTAAAGATGTCCAGCAGCAGAGCGTGCGGCAGCGTGCCGTCGTTGATGGTGGCGCTCTTCACGCCCCCATCGATCGCGGCCAGGCACGCCTCGATCTTCGGAATCATGCCCGTCTCGAGCGTGGGCAACAGCGCGCGGGCATCGTCGGCGGTGATCTCTCTAATGAGCGAGTCGGGGTCTGGGTAGTTTGCGTAGAGGCCGGCGACGTTGGTGAGCATGACGAGGCGTTTCGCCCCGATCGCCGCCGCGAGCGCGGCCGCAGCGGTATCGCCGTTGATGTTGTGCACCACGCCGTGTTCGTCGGGTGCGATCGACGCGACGACGGGCACCCTGCCGGCGTCGATGAGGTCGATGAGCCCCGACGGGTCTACCTCGGCGATATCGCCCACCAGCCCCAGGTCGATTTCCTCGCCTTCGACGGTCGTCGTCCTGCGCGTCGCGGTGAACAGGCGCCCGTCCTCACCGGACATGCCGACGGCGAATGGCCCCTGCTGGTTGATGAGGTTCACGAGCTCACGCCCTACCTGCCCGACCAGCACCATGCGCACCACGTCCATTGCCTCGGGTGTGGTGACGCGGAAACCGCCCTTGAACTCGGAGTGCACGTCGAGACGGTCGAGCATCGATGTGATCTGCGGGCCGCCCCCGTGCACCACCACCGGCTTCACGCCGACGATGCGGAGGAACGCGATGTCCTTGGCGAGGGCTGCCTTGCGTTCGTCGTCGAGCATGGCGTTGCCGCCGTACTTGATGACCATGATCTCGCCGATGTATTCCGCGAGCCACGGCAGTGCTTCGATGAGGGTGTCTGCCTTGCGTACGGTCGTTTCGATGTCCACCGTCATGACGAGTACTCCGCATTCTCTTTCACGTAGTCGTAGGTGAGATCGTTCGTCCGGATCGTGGCGCTGTGGGGCCCTGCGTGGAGGTCGACGAGCACGTGTACATCGCGGCCCGAGAGATCGACGAGGTTGCGGTCGTCGCCGATCTCGCCGGCGCGGCAGACCATGACCCCGTTGAAGCTCACGTCGATCTGATCGGGGTCGAACGCCGCGTCGGTGACACCGATGGCGCTCAGCACGCGCCCCCAGTTTGGGTCTTCGCCGAACACGGCGCACTTGAACAGGTTCGAACGCGCGATCTCTCTACCGACGAGCTCAGCGTCGCTCTCGGTTGCCGCTCCTTCTACCTCGACGGCAATGGTGTGCTTCGCACCTTCCGCGTCATTGATGAGCTGGCGCGCGAGGTCTGCTGACACCTCGCGGAGTGCTTCGGTGAGCTCTGCCGTCGATGGGGATACTCCGGAGGCCCCGGAGGCGAGGAGGATCACGGTGTCGTTGGTGGACATGCAGCCATCGGAATCGGCGCGCGAAAACGTCGTTCGAGTCGCTTCGCGCAGCGTGTGGTCCAGCATGGCCGGGTCGACGTCGGCATCGGTGGTGAGGACGACGAGCATTGTCGCGAGCTCGGGCGCGAGCATGCCAGCGCCCTTCGCAATGCCTCCCACGCTCCAGGAGCCGCGATGCACCACGGCTTCTTTGGGCACGGTGTCGGTGGTCATGATGGCTTGCGCAGCATCCGACCCACCGTCGGCGGAGAGCGCCTCGACAGCGGTGCCGATGCCGTCGAGCAGTTTCGTCATGGGCAGGCGCTCTCCGATGAGGCCGGTGGAACACACGGCGACGTTGTCAGCGGGCAGTGTGAGCAGTTCGGCGGCCTTGGCGGCGGTGGTCGCCGCGTCCGTCAACCCGGCGGCCCCCGTGCATGCGTTCGCGCCACCGGAGTTCAGCACGACCGCTTGGATCTGCCCGTCGGCAACGGCGTGGCGGGACCACTTCACCGGGGCCGCCTGCACGCGGTTGCGGGTGAACACCGCTGCGGCTGCCATGCGTGGCCCGTGGTTGACGACGACGGCCAGGTCTCGAGCGTCGTTCGGTTTGATGCCTGCCGCGATGCCCGAGGCGGTAAATCCTTTCGGCGTGGTGATGCTCACGGTGCTACTCCAATCGAGCTGAGGCCGGTGGCTTCCGGCAGGCCTAGTGCGAGGTTCATGGACTGGATGGCGCCGCCTGCGGTGCCCTTGGTCAGGTTGTCAATCGCGGCGACAGCGATGAGCTGCCCAGCGGCGGGGTCGACGGCAACCTGCACCGTCGCGTTGTTCGAGCCAAGCACCGCGGCTGTGGCAGGCCACTGCCCCTCCGGCAGCAGATGGACGAACGGCTCGTCTTCATAGTGCTTCTGGTAGGCGGCGCGTACGTCGGCGGCCTCTCCGACGAGGGGCGCGCTGCAGGTGGCGAGGATTCCCCGTGGCATCGGCACGAGCAACGGCGTGAAGCTGACACCGACGTGCTGCTCGGTGAGGCTCCCGAGGTTCTGCGTGATCTCGGGGGTGTGGCGATGCGTGCCTCCCACGCCGTAGCAGGTGGCGTTACCCATCGTCTCGGCGCCGATGAGGTGTGGTTTGGGAGCCTTGCCCGCACCCGACAGCCCGGATGCGGCAACGACGACAATCTGCGAGGCGTCTACGAGGTTGGCAGCCACCGCGGGCATGAGCGCCAGCGTGGTGGCCGTTGGGTAGCACCCTGGCACCGCGACGCGGCGCGCGCCACGGAGTTCGGCTCGTTGCCCGGTGAGTTCGGGCAGCCCGTACGGCCAGGTGCCCGCGTGCTCAGAGCCGTAGAACTGCGTCCAGGCGTCAGCGTCGCGAAGTCGGTAGTCGGCCCCGCAGTCGATCAGGAGTGCGTCGTCGCCCAGCTGTGCTGCGATGGCTGCCGATTCTCCGTGTGGCAATGCGAAGAACACGACGTCGTGGCCCGCGAGGGTGTCGGCGTTCGTCGGTTCGACTACGCGATCCACGAGCGGGCTGAGGTGCGGCTGGTGCGCACCGAGTTTGTCGCCAGCCGACGAATGCCCCGTCAGGGCACCAATCTTGACTTCGGGGTGTGCCAGCAGGAGCCGGAGCAATTCACCGCCCGCGTAGCCCGTGCATCCAGCCACAGCAACGTTGTACGTCATGCAGATAACTATGCCATATCACTAATAGTTATTCCAATGCCTCGCTCCAGGATGGCGATTCCTTCCGCGAAGATGTGCTCTGCTTCATCGGCGTCGAACTCGCTGAGTACACCCAGCGCGGCCAGCTGTGCGCGGGTTTGGTCGTGCAAGGTCGAGCCCAGCACGAAGTGTTCGACGGTGGCGAGAGCGGCAGGTTCGATGTCGTCGGGCAGCAGATGCCGGACGGATTCCGTCGGATCCACCTCCCCCAGCCCCACGGCACGGCTCGACAGCACTAACTCGGCAGCGTCGCGGTGCGCCAACAGCGCCTGGCGGTAGCCGAGCGCCCACGCCGTGAGCGACGTGGCTGTCGGCACCTTGTGGAGGATCTCGTCAGCCACCGCTGAGAGCAGAGACTGCTTGTTCGGGACGTGGTAGTACAGGGCTCCAGGTTGCACACCCAACACGTCGGCAACACGGCGCATGCTGAGGTCGGCCAACCCGAACTGGTCAAGGATGGCGCCGGCCGCCTCAACCACAGCGCGCTTCGTCAGTGCCATGCCGGCTCCACAACCATGCCGCCATGCTACCCAAACGCCGACGCGAGACCCGCGCAGACGCCCGGATTCACGCCTCGCAGGCGCCTCGCGCTCAGGCGCGTTGTATCGCCCCGCACCGTTCAGCCGCGACGTCCACCGCGGCTTGGCGAACCTGCGCGGCTTCTGCGTCCTTGAGCGTCTTCTCACCTCGAATGCGCAGCGCGAAGGCCAGGGACTTCTTACCCTCGTCGATCTGCTCACCGGTGTACACGTCGAACAGGTGCACCGATTCCAGCAGTTCGCCACCGCCTGCCACCAATGCGTCGTGCACCGCTGCCGCGGGCACATCCGCATCAACGATGAGAGCGACGTCTTCCTTCGCGACCGGGGCGCCGTGCAGGACGCCTATCCTGCCAGCGTGCGGGGCCGCGTCGAGCAGCTTGCCGAGATCAATCTCGACGGCACACGTGCGCGCAGGAAGCTCGAATGCGGCGATGACGCTCGGGTGCAGCTCACCGGCGTAGCCGAGCAGCGTCTCGCCCACGAACAATGCCGCAGCCCGCCCGGGATGCCAAGGCATGACATCGTCCACCTGCGTGCGCTGCAGCGTCACACCGACGGCCGCCGCTATGGTGTCCGCAAGCGCCACGACATGGCGCCAGTCCGCGTCGACGCCTGCACCGCCCCAGCCATCCGGGGTCCACTTGCCCGCAACTACACCGGCCAGATGTTCCGGTTGGCTGGGCAAGGAGGTGTTCAACGCAGCGATCTCATCGTCCGATGGGCGACCTGTGACGTCGGGCTTCGGCGCCGCGTGGGTGTCCACGTCGAGGAACACCGAGCCGAACTCGAATACCGCGAGATCGGTGATGGAACGGGAGAGATTCTTCGCCAGCACGCGGAACATCCCAG
Organism: uncultured Tessaracoccus sp.; assembly: GCF_947286155.1. GTDB lineage: Bacteria > Actinomycetota > Actinomycetes > Propionibacteriales > Propionibacteriaceae > Arachnia. The sequence continues at coordinate 27,792 of NZ_CAMYPD010000026.1, read as the reverse complement.
GCAACAGCGAGGTGCGCAGGAACGGCTGGGTGTCGGACAGCGGGTTGGCCAACCGCGTGGTGCGACGACGCACGTCGGTGGGTTCGATGCCCATACGGTCCAGGTCGTCTTCCGACATGAACGGCAGGCTCATCGTCTGCGTGAAGCCCAGCTGCGCGGCGGCGCGAACTGCGTCGCGACGGGCCTGCTGCCTCGGCGTGAGACCGCCGCCCGAGGGTGCCACGGGGAGGCGCTTGCCGATGCGTTCGTAACCGATCTTGGTGCCGAGCTCCTCGACGATGTCGTACGGCTCGACGAGGTCATGGCGCCAGCTCGGGATCTCCAGGGTGAGCGAGTCGCCGAGGGCGGTGACGCCGATGCCAGAGGCCGAGAGCAACCGAGCGGCGTCGGATTCCGAGACGTCCAGGCCAAGGACGGATGAGATCAGACCGACGCGCAGTTTCACCACGCGCGGCGCGGGAACACCACCGACGAAGGTCTCCCCCGTCACCTGGCCGCCACCGTACTGGGTGATGAGCTTGGCCGCGCGTCGCGCGGCGGCGTAGTTCACCGCCGGGTCGACGTGGCGCTCGAAGCGCTTGGAGGCTTCTGAAATGAGCCCGTGGCGACGGAAGGTGCGAGACACGGAAGCAGCATTGAACGCAGCAGCTTCGAGGACGATGCGCGTCGTCGTCTCGCTGATCTCCGTCGACTCGCCACCCATCACGCCGGCCAGGCCGATGGGGCCCGACTCGTCAGTGATGAGCATGTCGTCCGTGTCGAGCTGGCGGGTCTGCCCGTCGAGCGTCACGACCTGCTCGCCCTCGTTCGCCATGCGTACGGTGATGGCGCCTTGGAGCTTGTCAGCGTCGTACGCGTGCAGGGGCTGCCCGGATTCGAGCATGACGTAGTTCGTCACGTCGACGGCGAGCGAGATGGCGCGCACGCCCGATGCCCGCAGACGGTCGACCATGAACTTCGGCGACGGGGCCTGCGGGTTCACACCCTCGATGGTGAGGGCCGTGAACGCGGTGCATCGCTCGGTGTGGAGCTGCACCGGGTGGCCGGAAGTGGCTTGCTCCGGTGGCGCCTGGCGGTACTTGTCGGTGTAGGGCAACGCGTAGGCCACCGATGCTTCGCAAGCGAGCCCACGCATCGACAGGCAGTGCCCGAGATCGGGCGTGACGTCGATGTCGAGCACATCGTCAGCGCTCCACAACAGTTCGATGGCGTCGTCGCCTGGATTGCCTTGTGAGAGCACCATGATGCCCTCGTGGTCGTCGCCGAGACCGATCTCGTCCTCGGCGCAGATCATGCCGTCGGAGATGTGTCCGTAGGTCTTCCTGGCAGAGATCTGGAAATCGCCAGGCAGCACGGCACCAGGGAGGGAGACCACGACGAGGTCGCCCACCTGGAAGTTGTGTGCACCGCAGACGATGCCGCGCGAGGCCGGGTACTCGTCGGTGGCGGGATCGTTGTGGGCCTCCCCCACGTCGACGCGGCAGTAGTGAATGGTCTTGCCGTTCTTCTGAGGCTCGTCCGTCATGCTGAGCACCCGTCCGACGACGAGCGGCCCGGTAACGGGAGAGCCGACGTGCTCCACCCGCTCGACGGTGAGGCCGAGCTTGGTGAAAACCTCCGCGATCGCCTCGGTGCTGGCGTCGTTCGGCAGCATAACGAGTTCACGGAGCCAGGAAACTGGGGCCTTCATCGTGCACCTCCGAGCAGAGATTGGCTGAAGCGAACATCGCCTTCGACGAAGTCGCGAATGTCTGGGGCGCCGTTACGGAACATCACCGTGCGCTCGATGCCCATGCCGAACGCGAAGCCGGAGTACTCGTCGGCGTCAATACCGCAGGCGCGCAGCACGCGCGGGTTGACGATGCCGCAGCCTCCCCACTCGATCCACCCTTCGGATCGGCAGGTGCGACAAGGATGATCGGGATTGCCGACGGATTCGCCCTTGCAGACGAAGCATTGAAGGTCGACTTCTGCCGAGGGTTCCGTGAACGGGAAGAAGTGGGGGCGCATGCGCGTCTCGACGTCGCCGAACATCGCTTTCGCGAAGTGGTCGAGCGTTCCTCTGAGGTGCGCCATCGAGATGCCTTTGTCGACGACGAGCCCCTCCAGCTGGTGGAACACGGGCAGGTGCGTGGCATCGTATTCGTCCGAGCGATACACCTTGCCAGGGCTCACGATGTAGAGCGGCAGATCTCTCGTGAGCAGTTCGCGAACCTGCACCGGAGAGGTCTGCGTGCGCAGCAGCTTCGCGTCGGAGCGCGGCTCAATCCACAGGGTGTCCTGTTCGCCGCGGGCGGGGTGGTCAGGCGGCAGGTTGAGCGCGTCGAAGTTGTACCACTCCGTTTCCGCCTCGGGGCCTTCTGCCACCTCGTAGCCGAGCGCGACGAAGACGTCAACCATCTGGTCGATGATGGCGGTCACCGGATGGATGGCGCCGCGCGGAACGATCTCGACCGGCAGCGTCATGTCAACGCGCTCCTCGACGAGCGCCGTCGCGAGTTCTTCCTGCGCCAGAGCCTCCTGGCGAGCCCCGAGGGCTTGATTCACTTGCCCCCTGGCCTGCCCGACGCGCTTGCCGGCATCCTTCCGTGCTGCGGGAGGCAGCGCCCCAATCTCACGGTTCGCCAGCGCCAACGGGGAACGGTCGCCCGCGTGCGCGAGTCGAACCTGCTTCAATTCCTCACTCGAGGAAGCCTCGTCGATGGCGAGGAGCGCGTCGGCAACGTATCCCTCGATCACTTCCGGAGCCAGTGCGGCGACCTGCTTCGGGTCATAGTTGTCATTCGGCCCGCTCATGGGGGACTCCTTCCCTGCTTCTGCGCTGCGCGGAGGCGGTGGCGTACAGGCACACCGCTGCAGCGCTGGATAGGTTGAGGCTTTCTGCGCCGCCCCACATGGGAACAGCGACGACTTCGTCAGCCAAGGCCCGGTCGGCGTTGGGGAGCCCCCACGCCTCGTTGCCCATGATCCACGCGGTCGGGCGGGTGAGCTCGCCGCGCTGTTGTTTCAAATCAAGCGGTGCGCCATCGCCGTCGGCTGCCAGCACCTGCATACCGAGGCCGTGCACCGTCTCGACGGCCGCCTTCAACTCCATGCCGGTGATGATAGGCATGTGGAAGAGGCTGCCCACCGTCGAGCGCACCACCTTCGGGTTATACACATCGACGGATCCCGTCGTGAGGATGACCGCGTCGGCACCGAAGGCGTCGGCGCAGCGGATAACAGTGCCGGCGTTGCCTGGGTCACGCACCTGGGCGCAGATCACCACAAGCTTGGCGTCCGCCAGCGCGTCCAGCCCGAAGTTGAGCTGGCGGCACACTGCGATGACGCCCTGCGGGGTCACCGTGTCAGAGATCTGACGCATGGCCTGCTCGGAGGCCTGCCACACCTGCCCGTCGAAGCCGGCGAGCAGATCAACATGCTTGCCGATCTCGTCGACGATCACCTCGTCGACGAGGTTGCCTGCAGCGAGTGCTTCGCGCACCGCTTGTCTACCTTCGACGAGGAATTTTCCCGCGACGTCTCGACCGCGGCGCTGCGTCAAGCGACGAACCGAACGCAACACCCCGACCGGGAGCGCGGCGTCCGGTTCGTGGCGCACTGCGGAATCAGGCGGCGGTGGCCTGATGCTCCTTCGCGACCGCGACGAGCTGGTTAAACGCCGCGACGTCGTTCACAGCCAGATCGGCCAGGATCTTGCGATCCACCTCGACGCCGGCGTTCTTCAAACCGCTGATGAAGCGGTTGTAGGTCATACCCTCGGCGCGGCAGCCAGCGTTGATGCGCTGAATCCACAGCGACCGGAAGTCGCCCTTCTTGGCGCGGCGGTCGCGGTAGCTGTAAGTGGCGGAGTGGAGAATCTGCTCCTTCGCCTTGCGGTACAGCCGCGAGCGCTGGCCACGGTAACCCGATGCCTGCTCGAGAATCTCGCGACGCTTCTTCTTGGCGTTAACAGAACGCTTCACGCGTGCCATGGTGACTCCTTGGAATAAGAACTAGGTGGGTGGGATGGGGCGGACGCTTAGCGGCCCTTGTGCTTGCCGAGCAGCTTGCGGGCCTTCTTGGCCTCAACGTCGACAACCGCAACGTTGCCGCTCAGGCGGCGGATGCGTCGCGAAGTCTTGTGCTCATTGAGGTGGCCAAGGTTGGCCTGGCGGCGCATAAGTTTGCCCGTCCCGGTGGTCTTGAAGCGCTTCTTGGCGCCGGAGTGCGTCTTCATTTTCGGCATGACGTGCTCACTTTCTGTAGTGGGAAATTCAGGGACACGCCTCGTCAGAGGTCGATGTCCGGGTCCATGTTGTCTGCAGGGCCGCGCTTCTTCTTCGTGGGCTTGGTGGCTGCGGCCTTGGCGCGCATCTCTGCTTCTGCGGCCTTGTCGGCAGCGGCGTTCTCTTTGCGCTGTTCCATGCGTCGCGTGCGATCCCGGTCGCGGTCGACCTTGGCGTCGCTCTTCTTCTTCGTGGGGCCAAGCACCATGAGCATGTTGCGGCCATCCTGCTTGGGCGCCGACTCAACGAAACCGAATTCGGCGACGTCATCGGCGAGGCGCTGCAAGAGCTGGATGCCAAGCTCGGGGCGAGACTGCTCGCGGCCACGGAACATGATGGTGATCTTGACCTTGTCGCCGCCCTTGAGGAATCGGACGACGTGGCCCTTCTTCGTCTCGTAATCGTGGTTGTCGATCTTGAGACGCAGCTTCATCTCTTTGGTGGAGACATTCGACTGGTTGCGGCGTGCGTCGCGCACTTTCTGGGCGGCTTCGTACTTGTACTTGCCGTAGTCCATGAGCTTCGCGACGGGTGGGCGCGCTTGCGGCGCCACCTCGACGAGATCGAGCTCGCTCTCCTGCGCAAGACGCAGAGCATCCTCGACCCGGACGATGCCGACTTGCTCGCCTTTGGGGCCGACGAGTCGGACTTCGGGAACTCGAATGCGATCGTTGATCCGCGGTTCAGTGCTGATGACGCCTCCTGGGTACAAAGTTGGCGATCAACCAAAAAGGCCCCCGCGCATGCGAAGGCCGACGCGACCGCGTCGCGTGTGAACCCGGCCGCCTAAGCAGTTCGCGGGTGGGAGTGGCCTCCACTTGAACGGATCGACCCTGTTGGGTGATCAAATTGCTCGACCAATGTTACCCGACGGCACCCCCACCACCAAAACGCGTTGCGCCGGCACCGCGGGGTGGGCCGAGCAGGCACCACCAAGGGCGAGCGTTACTCGTCGGACTCTTCGCGTTCTGCGCGCTCAGCCTCGTCAATGATCTGCTCCATCGTGGCCAGTGAGGCTTCGAGCTGGGAAATGTGCTCTGCTCGTTGCGCATCCTCTTCCGACAAGGCGGACTCACGTTCGTATCGCACCCAGGCGAACTCCTCGCCCTCGAACTCGGCGACGGCGTACCCTTGTGCCAGCAGATTGAGCGCCTCGCCGGCGACGACCAACGATGCCGGGCCTGCGACGTCGATGAGCAGCTGGTTGGCCCCGGATTCCTGCACGGTGGCGCACAGTTCGTCGAGCGTACACGGGACGGGCCGAGCGTCAGCGTTCCACAGCTGCATCGAATCCAGGCCAGTGAACGCAAGCAGGAATTCACCATGCTCGTTCACGAGTTTGACCGCCGACATCTCGGCGCGACGATTCGGATCTGGCTCGCCGGTTTCGTCGCCCGTAGCGACAATGGGCATGAGCAACCGGCTCGAGCACAGCGCGACGAGCGCCCGGATGTACGACATTTGGTCGTCAACCCGTGCGATGGCCTGGCGCGTGATCGGGTCCGCTTCGCCGTGGTCGTCGGCGAAGCGGGCGTTCGGGTTCGCGAGCTCACTCATGCCAACCACTGTAGTGCGGCGAGGTGCACAACCCGCGGGGTTCACCGTCGCTGTGAGAGACTGAATACATGAGCACGAGCCTGCTGGTCACCATCATCCTCATGATTCTCGCCATCGCCCTCGGCGTCGGCTTCTGGGCCCACAGCCGACGGGCCCGCCCGCTGGTAGGCGCCGTCGGCTATGCGTTGATTCCGCTCGGACTGTTTTTCCTGGGCATCGTTGATCTGGCGGTGAACGGCGTGATGAGCATCGTGCATTGGGTGGAGCGGGTTGAGTGGGGCACAACCATGTCGGTGGGTGCCGGCCTCGCCGGGGGCGGCCTGCTGCTCGCCATCGTCGCGCTGTTCCTCCCGAAGGAACCGAAGGCCAAGGCTGCTGCACAGCCTCAACCCCAGGCCGGGCGCCGTCCTGTCGCAGGGGCTCAACCCGCCGTCGGAAACACGAAACGCCCCACCGCTGCGGGGGCGGGGAAGCCCGCGGCGCCCGCAGGGAAGCCTGGCAAGGACGGGCTCACCGACGAAGATAGGGAGATCGAGGAGCTGCTGAAACAGCGCGGCATCATGTAGCGCCACTCAGCGCGGGGCGTCGTCTTCACTGGGCCGCAGATCGCCGCTCGTCGCGCCATTGGCTTTCAGCCAGCGACGAAGCGCCCGCACCTTCCGCTGCGCACCCTCACCTTCCAACGACTGGATGGCGAGCGTGGCACGTCGACGGTAGCCCGTCTCGGTGGTCTCGTCTTTGACAAGCAGGTATGCCCATGGGTCGCCCTTACGCAGCCGGAGGCCGGCAATCTGATCGATGGGATAGTGCTTGATGAACGGCCCATTACGAACGACGACCTGACCGTCGCCCGCCCACAGATGTGAATAGCCGATGCCCAACATCATCGCGAGCATCACGATGAGGAAGAACATCAACGTGGCCAGCTGGAGTGTCGACACCTGCGCCCGCACATTCGGCCCGAGCACCCACCAGAAGTACAGCGCACCACTCAGCAGCACCATCGACAAAATGATCGCCGTGAGTAGCGCGGGGACGCTCACGTAGCTGAGGCTCTTGGGCTCGCCGCTCCCCTCATCGTGGTGGTCCGACGGCTGGGGCTGCGGCATGGACTGTTCGTTGGTCACAGGCGACACGCAACCAATTCGGTGAGCAGGATGCCGCGTGCGCCGGCCTCGTACAGCTTGTCCATGAGCAAGTGCACGCCCTTGCGCGGCACGAGCGCGCGGACCGCGTACCAACCATCCTTGGCGAGCGAGCTCACCGTCGGACCGTCGACGCCGGGGGCGAGCGCAAGCGTCGCGTCGAGAGCATCGGCTGCGACGTTGTAGTCCATCATGCAGTAGTTCTGCGCCACCATCACCGAACGCAGACGGGTGATCAGCGCCTCGACCGCCGAATGGTTAACCTCGTTGCCGTTGCGCTCGATGAGCACGGCCTCGGAAGTGCAGATCGGGTCGCCGAACAGGCTCAGACCCGCCTTGCGAAGCGTGGTTCCGGTGTCGACGACGTCGGCCACCACGTCGGCTACGCCAAGGCGGATGGCAGACTCCACCGCGCCGTCCAGCTCGACGATCTCCGCCTGCACGCCTCGCTCGGCCAGGAAGTTGCCGAGCAGGCCGGCGTAGCTCGTCGCGATGCGCTTGCCATCGAGCTTGGTCTCGTCGATGCCCGACGATGCCGGCGCGGCGAACCGGAACTTCGAGGCGCCGAACCCGAGGCCCATGATCTCCGTCGCGGCGGCGTTGGAATCGAGCAGCATGTCGCGCCCGGTGATACCGACGTCGAGGTCGCCGCGCCCAACATAGATCGCGATGTCGCGGGGGCGAAGGTAGTAGAACTCGACGTTGTGATCCGGGTCGACGAGGGTGAGTTCTTTCGAGTCGCTGCGCTGGCGATAGCCGGCACTCAGCAGCATCGTGCGCGCGTGTTCGGACAACGATCCCTTGTTCGGGACCGCCACTTTGAGCAGCGGTTCAGTCACCTGCGGTCAGCCTTTCGTGATGGTCAGAGGTAGCGGTACACGTCGTCGAGGCTCAGCCCAAGGGCCAGCATCATCACTTGGCAGTGGTAGATGAGCTGGCTGATTTCTTCGGCCGCTTCCTCACGCGTTTCGTATTCAGCGGCCATCCATACCTCGGCAGCCTCTTCAACGATCTTCTTCCCGATGGCATGTACTCCCGCGTCGAGGCGAGCGACGGTGCCGGAGCCCTCCGGGCGCGTCTCGGCGGTGTGCGTCAATTCTTCAAACAACGATTCAAACGACTTCATAGCGTTCCTCACAGCGCGACGCCGAGCAGAGCGTCGATCGCGGTTGTCATCTGCTGGATGGCATCGGTGTCGTCGGAGTCGACGGCCGCGGAAGCCGCAACCCAGGCGTCGACGGCAGCGATGGCGGCCGGGGCGTCGAGATCATTGCGCAGCGCGGTACGCATGGCTGCGATCGTGTCGGCAGCGGGGACAGCCGTGCGGTCGTTGAGCACGCTGCGCCAACGCTCCAGGCGGGCGGTGGCCTCGTCGAGCAGCTGGGGCGTCCATTCCCAGTCGGAGCGGTAGTGATTATTGAGCAGGGCGAGGCGGATCGCCATGGGGTCGGCGCCAGCCTTGCGCAGGCGCGAGACGAGTTCCAGATTGCCCTTCGATTTGCTCATCTTCTCACCGTCGAGCCCGACGAGCCCGGCGTGGACGAAAGCTCCAGCCATGCGCTCTCCGGTGAGGGCGCGCGCCTGGGCGGCACACATTTCGTGGTGCGGGAATGCAAGGTCGCGGCCGCCGCCTTGCAGATCGAAATGCGCGCCCAGGTACTCCAGCGCGATGGCGACACACTCGACGTGCCACCCCGGGCGCCCTGCGCCGAGGGCAGACTCCCAGGCGGGTTCACCGTCGCGGGCGAATCGCCACAGCAACGAATCGAGGGGGTGCTGCTTGCCGGGGCGATCCGGGTCGCCTCCATTCTCCCGAAACAGCGAGATCATGTCGGCTTCGTCGAGCCCGCTCACTTCGCCGAAGCCCGCCACGGCAGCGGTGCGGAAGTACCAGTCCGGGTGCTCGGGATCGTCGATCTGGTACACGAGCCCCGATTCCGCGAGCCGGTCGATGACGTCGACGACGAGGCTAATCGACTCCACGGCTCCGATGTAGTGCGACGGCGGCACGATGCGCAGCGCCTCCATGTCGGTGCGGAATAGCTCGATCTGGTCGGCGGCGAGTTCGTCCCAATCTTGGCCAGTCTGCGCGGCGCGCTCGAGCAGCGGATCGTCGACGTCGGTGACGTTCTGCGTGTAGTTCACCTCGACGCCGAGGTCGCGCCACACGCGCCCGACAAGGTCGAACGTGAGATAGGTGGCCGCGTGCCCCAGATGCGTGGCGTCGTAGGGTGTGATGCCGCACACGTACATGCGCGCCACACCTTCGGCCGGACCGACCGGGATCACTTGATTGGTGGAGACGTCGAAGAGGCTCAACTGGTTCGAAACGCCTTCGGAAGGCTGCAAGGTTGGCACGTTGACGTGGGCCCACGAATACATGGCCACCAATCTACCCCAGCCGGCGCAAGGCACCGTCGGATGCCCACGGCCGACGCTTTAGAAGGGCGGCCAGGGTATGGCAGGCCACTTCGTGCCCGGCTGCGGAAAGACGCCGGCGGCACAGAGCCTGGCGGCGCGATCCCGGAGCGCTTCCCACTCCTCGTCGAGCAGGCCGTCAGCCAGTGGCTCGCTGATGGCTTGCACGGCAGCCGCGACCGTGAGCTCGGCCTTCGTCAGCGGTGAGCCTGCGAAACCCCACAAGACGGTGCGGAGTTTGTCGTCGACGTGGAACGTCACCCCGTGGTCGACGCCGAGGATGCGGCCCTTCGACTCGATGAGGTGGCCGGCTTTACGGTCGGAGTTGTTGCAGAGCACGTCGAAGAGAGCCATCTGGCGGAGGCGTTCGTCGTCGCGATGCACGAGCACCACCTGGCCGCCCTGACCGTCCTCCCCCGCCGCGATGGGCAGCCACGCGTCCGTGAGCTCGTCGACGGGGATGACGTCGACGGTCTCGGTGAGCTCGCCGTCGATGAAACGCTGCAGTGAGCCCTCGCCAAGCTCACCTTCGCCCCAGACCGTCTCGGGCACGAGCCCTAAGCCGAGGTGCTCGGACAGCGCATACGCCGCCACTTCGCGGCGCCCGAGTGGACCGTCAGGAAAATCCCACAGCGGCTGCTCGCCTGCGTAGGGCTTGTACACCCATCGATCTCCCGACGCGTCTTCCGCCAGGAAGGTGTGGTTCGAGGCGCCGAGCAGGCGACCGAGGATGCGCAGGCTGCTCACTGGAATAGCTCGCGGCGATAGCCGTTAGAGCGCGGGCAGATGTGTCCCTCGGGCCCGAGCGGCTGGGCGCAGATGGGGCATGATGGGCGGCCCGATGCGACGATCTTCTCGGCCCGGCCGGCGAATTCTCTGGCCTTGCCGGGGGTGAGCCAGATCTGCACGAGGGTACCCTCACCCTCGAGGTCTTCCTCGACGGGGAACAGCTCGATCTGTGCGGACATCCGGCCTGCGTCCCACGCGAGTCCGATGGCGCCGGCTCGGAAGTCGACATCCACGGGCGCGTCGAGGGGCCCCATGTCGCGTGGCTCGAAGGCTTCGGGGATGGGTTCGCCGAGCGCGACGAGCTGGTCAAGGATCTCAGTAATGCGTCGGCCCAGCAGCTGCGCCTGCTCTTTCTCGAGGGCCACCGCGGCGATCTGACTGCCTTGCGATACCTGGATGAGGAAGAGACGGTTGCCGGGCTCGCCCACGGTGCCCACGACGCAGCGATCGGGGTGGCGAAATTCCATGAGCATGGTTCTAGCCTACGCGTTCGTGCTGCCGCCGACGGTGTGTCCGCGAGGCGTGAGCGTGCCCACGCTGTCGGGGGTTCCGCCAATGAGCCGCACCAGCGGCTTGGTTCCTGTGTAGTCGATGATGCTGAGCGAGCCGGGAGGCACGTCGATGCGCTGGAACTCGTCGAAATCCATGGCGAGCGCGTCTGCCAGGATCACCTTGATGGGGTCGCCGTGGCTGAATACCGCAACGATCTCTCCCGGGTGGCGCTCGACGATGCCCCGCACGGCTGCGAGACAGCGTTCCTGCATCGCGAGCATGCTCTCCCCAGCGGGGAACGCGACAGCGGTGGGATGCAGCTGGATGTCCGACCAGAGCTCCTCGTGCGCGAGGGTTTCCAGATTCGTGCCTGACCAGCTTCCGTAGTCGCATTCGTTCAACCCGTGCTCGACGACCGCGTCGGGGTACCCTGCCCAGGCGGCCGTTTGGCGGCAGCGTTCCATCGGCGACGAGTACGCGGCCTGCGCCTGCTTCAGTGCCGGCTCGAGTGCTTCCGCTTGGGCGCGGCCTGCGTCGTCGAGCGTCACCCCGGGCATGCGGCCAGCCAGAATACCCGCTGCATTTGCCGTCGAACGCCCATGTCGCGCGAGAATCAGGATGGTCATGCCAACACGCTACCCGGTTCCGCCTACTACGTTTGGGCGGGACGCAGGCGTATTCTGTGCGTCGCTGCGAGATATACGGGACGGAAAGGCGAACTCGTGACTTGGTTTGAAGGTATCATTTTGGGACTCGTGCAGGGACTCACCGAGTTTCTGCCCATCTCATCGAGCGCCCACGTGTCCATCGTCGGGCAACTGCTGTTCGACGGACGTGACCCCGGCGCCGCATTCACCGCCGTCACCCAGCTGGGCACCGAGGCCGCCGTACTCGTCTACTTCTGGAAGGACATCACGCGGATCATCCACCGGTGGTGTCTCGCGCTCGTCGGCAAGCACGACCGCAACGACCCCGACGTGCGCATCGGGTGGCTGGTGATCATCGGGTCGATTCCCATCGTCGTGCTGGGGCTGCTGCTGGAAGACGCCATCGATTCGGGCCTGCGGAACCTGTGGGTGACCGTGGCGATGCTCGCCACCGTCGCCATCGTGCTCGCCATCGCCGACCGCCACGGCGCCCAAAACCACCGCGACCTCGACAAACTCACCTGGGGGCACGGCGTGGCGCTCGGCTTCTTCCAAGCTGCCGCGCTGATCCCCGGCGTGTCTCGCTCGGGCGCGACGATTTCCGGCGGCCTGTTCCTCGGGTACAGCCGCGAAGCCTCGGCCCGGTACGCGTTCCTGCTGGCGCTGCCGGCTGTGTTCGGCTCGGGCTTGTACAAGCTGAAGGACATCGGCTCCGACGGTGCGGTCAGCTGGGGGCCGACGGTCGTCGCCACGCTCATCGCGTTCGCCGTAGGTTACGCGGTGATCGCTTGGCTGCTGCGCTACATCTCGACGCACTCGTTCAAGGTCTTCGTCTGGTACCGACTCGGGCTCGCGGCCGTCGTCGCTGCGCTGTTGCTCGGTGGGGTGCTCACTGCCTGAGTCCGCTACGGCATAGGCTGAACCGCATGGAACAACGACCTCTGGGAACCTCCGGGCTGCGCGTGTCCCCCGTCGGGTTGGGCACGATGGCGTGGGGTCGCGATGTCGACGCTACCGTCGGGCGGCATCTCCTTGAGTCGTTTGTCGAGCGCGGGGGCTCCCTCGTCGACACGGCACCTGCGTACGGGGCCGGAGCGGCGGAGAAGATGATTGGCGCGACGCTCTCCCGCGGCTTGCCGAGAGAGTCGTTGGTGATCGCGACGAAGGCCGGGTTCGTGGTGCGAGACGGGACGCGGGTGATCGACACCTCGCGCGGCGCGCTGCTCGATGACCTCGCCAAGTCGCTGCGCAGGCTCGGCACCTCGTACGTGGATCTGTGGCAGGTGCACGCGTGGGGCGAGGCTCCCCTCGACGAGACACTCGCCGCCCTCGATGCCGCGGTGAGCAGCGGTATGGCGAGGTACGCGGGCGTCTCAAACTTCGTCGGGTGGCAAACCGCAACCGCCGCGACGTGGCAGAGCGCGGTACCGGGGCGGGCGCGGATTAGTAGCGTGCAGGTGGAGTATTCGCTGCTTGCTCGTCGCGCTGAGGTGGAGGTCGTCGGTGCGGCGCACCATCACGGGCTCGGCGTGCTGGCGTGGAGCGCCCTGGGGCGTGGTGCGCTCACAGGCAAGTATCGGGGCGGGCGTGTGCCTCGCGATTCCCGTGCCGCATCGCAGCATTTCTCCTGGTTCCTGGAGCCCTATCTGCAGCCGCGGTCGCTGGCGATTTGCGACGCGGTCGCGCACGCTGCGCAAGGGCTCGGCCTCACGCCGGCCCAAGTCGCCCTGCTGTGGGTTCGCGACGCGCCGCAGGTGGCGTCGGCACTCATCGGGCCGCGCACGGTCGATCAGCTCGAGGAGCTCATGGACGTCGACGGCAAGCAACTCGTCGCCCCCATCGTCTCCGCCCTCGACGACATCTCCGGCGGCCCTAACGCCCTCCGCCCCGCCGCGTCCTGACCCGCGCCTCCTGGCCCGCCGCCCAGCCCCCGTACGGCCGTGTTTCCCCGCCCAAGCAGGTGCAACCTGTGCGGCAACTGAGCGGAACATGTGTCACCTGCCTCTGGCACTCCTCCAGGCACCTGTAACCTGTGCGGCTCAGTCGCGGATCATGTGTCAGATGCCTGATTTGGTTGGCCGGCGAGAGGGCTGCTAAAGTTCCTACTCGCGCTCCCCTTGAGTGCAACACCTGTCCGGGTGGCGGAATTGGTAGACGCGCTAGCTTGAGGTGCTAGTGGCCGCTTTAGGCTGTGGAGGTTCAAGTCCTCTCTCGGACACGCGAAAACCCCGCATGACTGATGAACACAGTCATGCGGGGTTTATCTTTCCCTGGTCCGCCCGTTTGCATTGGACCGCGGGACGGCCTTCCCGCGCGTGCGCCTTGTGAGCTTCGTGTCCTTTGCTCGGCCCGCGTGTTTTGCGGCGTGAGAAACCCCGTGCCATCGGCGTGACGGCACGGGGTTTCACTCGCTCAAGAGCCGTGGAGCGAAGCGGAGCGTACTTCCTTGTGCGCCTTGTCGAGAGCGTCACCGACCTCTTGGTCACGAAGCCGCGCTAGGAGCGCTTCTGGCATACCAGCGACGCTGAAGAGCGCGGAGCTGACTGCGTGATCGTACGCGAACGTGATGATGGAGCTCACCGTCGACGAGACTCGACGGAAGGCCACCGACAGCTCGCGGCGCTCATCGTCGGAGATCTCCAGCGACTCGCTGCTTTCCACAAACTGCGCCACAAAGTTGGCCATGGCGAGCATCATTGGGTTGTTCACCCGCCGGATGACGTGCGTGAGCCCAACCAGTGCCATCCACGCCCAGTAGTCGTCGTCGAGGGGCCCGCGGACAGTCCGTTCCCACCAGCCCTGCAGCGACTCCTCACGCATGGGACGCTCGCCTGGCTTGAAGATCTTCTCCGTCTCCGAGTGTCCATACACGGTGTCGTAGAAGGCATTGACCATCTCGGGTCCAAGCCCGACGAGTGCATCCGCGTGCCGCTGGATGACGTCAGCATCTTCAGGGCGGACGCGGCACTCCGGGGGCGCCTGGTCGATCGCCGTCTTCGCGATGTCATGCATCGAATCCATGCTCAGGCCCTCCCGAGGAGCTGCTTGAGTTCAACGGCGGCGACGCGAGCTTCGATGCGCATGAGGCCGAGGTTGGAGTCGATGGGGCCGGTGAGGACGAGCACGGCGTCGGCGCCGACCGAGTACGTCACCATGTAGCCGTTCTGTCCGCGAACCACGGCTTCGGCAAAATCGCCCAGCTCAGCGCGCTCAGCAATTCGCCCACCGAGGCCCAGAGCGGTAGCGGCCATGGCCGCGATGCGCTCTGCGTCGGAGTCCGAGAAATCATGGGCGACGGGCAGGCCGTCGGTGGACGCGATCATCACGCCGTGTAGCTCCGGGATGGACCGGCGCATATTGCCGATCACCCTAGAGAGCTCATCAGTCTTGCTGACGATGTAGTTGCTGGTCATAATCTTTTCCTCTCAACACTGCTGTGCTGCCCAGTTGCACTAAGCCCCCCGGACCTCCTTGGAGGCCATGGATGAGGAACTACTGTGGAGCCACCAGTACACTATTGGACTCCGGAGATATGCAAGTTTGGACTACTTCAACCTCGATGACGCATTGAGCCTAGCCGCTCAGTGATACACTTCGGGATGGAAACCCCGGTAAGCTCTCCGGGATACCGTCTCTTGACCGCTAGCGGGAGGCACGTCGAGCACCTCTGAAGGAGGATCCACTGTGAGCGGCGGTAGATCATGGGCTCCGGTGGCTGGCGTCGCCGCGGCCTTGGCCGGAGCTCTATTGGCCGGATCAGCGTGGGTCGTTTCGTCGGCTGAGTCTCAACTCACCCGGCGTGCCGCCGCTGAATTGGCCAACGCCGATGTGCACGCGGACGTTTCCTATTCGGGCTTCGACGCGACGCTGACGAACCTTGCCGATGCGGCGACGGCGGACACAGCCCACACGGTGGTTTCGGGCGTGAGTGGCACGCGAGTGGTCCAAGTCGAGGATCATCAACCTCCGGGCTCCTCCCAGCCAAGCGAGGAAGCGAGCCCGGCGGCGCCTGAGTCGCCATCCACGACACCACCCCCGGTGACGAACGACGCCTCCCCCACCCCTGCCACTCCATCGACCTCGGCCGAACCACCTTCCTACCCCAACCTGATGTTCGAAGGGGCGAGCGCCTCCGTGCGCTCGGAAGACGAGACGGTGCTGCGG
Organism: uncultured Tessaracoccus sp.; assembly: GCF_947286155.1. Lineage (GTDB taxonomy): Bacteria > Actinomycetota > Actinomycetes > Propionibacteriales > Propionibacteriaceae > Arachnia. Next base: position 12,312 of record NZ_CAMYPD010000026.1, on the reverse strand, counting down.
GAGTTGGCCGAATATTTGACCGCGCACCCTGACGTCATGGTCACGCTCACGGGATACACCGACAATGGCCAAGACGAGGCGGGCCGACGCGCGCTTTCCGACGCACGAGCCTCCGCCGCCCAAGAGGTGCTGCTGGACGCCGGTGTCGATGAAGCCCGCATCACCACGGTCGCAGGCGGGGATGCAAACCCCGTCGCCCCAAACGACACCCCGGACGGGCGTCAGCTCAACCGTCGGGTCGAAATCACCTTCCAGGAAGGATGACGTGCAAGGTTTCGCCTACGCATATCTGCAGATCCTCGTGGTCCTCGTCGTGGTCGCCGCCTTGGCCGCCTTGCTGGGCTTCCTAATCGGCCGTCGACGGTCCACCCCAGTGGAGGCTTCGTCGCACGCTGAGGGACAGTTGCGACCGCCAGCGGAGCGCGCGCACGAAGCCCCCGCCACGACGCATGCCGCTCGCGAGGAGATCCAAGAACAACCGCGGCGGACAGCCGAGAGCGGGCCCGTAGCCCCGGCTCGTGGCGGAGCTCAGGTCGCGTCTCCTGATCCGCTGGAAGATACGACGACGCGTCAAGCGCGCGTTGCAGTGCCCGCCGAATCATCCGAGGTCCGAGGAGGCGACCTCAGCTCAGCTGCTGAGGAGCCTCACCAACGGATGGAGACAGCAGGGGCGATGGCCTACGAACCCGAGGAAACGTCACGGGCAGCGCCCTCTGTCGCTGACCTTGACGAGACGCCGACCAAGTCCGACGAGGAAGAGCTCCTCCGCGAGAAGCTCCGTCACACCGAGCAGGAGATGGCCAGATTGGAAGCACGCGCTATCCAAGCGTGGGACGAGACGATCGCAACGCTCGAAACTAAGTTGAAACAGCTCCAAGAGGAAAACCAGAGCTTGGTGCAGAGGCTGAACGAGTCCGACAACCTGCGCCTCATTGAGCAGGAGAAGGCTCACCGACTACGAGATGCGCTGAGGAGCGCCGGGGGTGCCCAACATGAATGACCGCGTGTTACTTTCCGCGGAAAAGCTGGCGAAGAACTTCGGGAACCGGGAGATCTTCAGCGATGTGGAGCTGGAGGTTCGGTCCGGAGAATGCGTCGGAATCATCGGACCCAACGGGGCGGGCAAGTCCACCTTGCTCGGTATCCTCGCCGGTGAGATCCAGCCCGACGACGGGCAGATCACTCACGGAGAGTCCGTCTTAGCAAAGGGCCGCGAGGCGCAGACCGGTCTGATCGCCCAACGCTTCAACGTCAACCCGGGGCTCACCGTCGCTCAGGCGATCTTTCGCGGCACCAACATCGGCCCGTCGGAAGAACGCCAGCGTGCACGGGCCCTGTTGGCACAGGCAGGGATTTCGCTGGATCCGATGTCGCGGGTAGGGGGTCTCACCAGACCGGATGTCGGCCTAGTCGAATCCATGCGCTTGTGGGCGGATGACACCGTGGATGTGGTGCTTGTCGACGAGGTCTCGGCTAGGTTCAATACGCGTGAGTTGGACGAGCTCCACTGGATCGTCAACAAGATCACGAGCCAGGGCCGCAGCGTCGTCTACGTCTCCCATCGCTTAGACGAGGTTCGCGCCTTGTGCGATCGAGTGTTGCTCCTGCGCGAAGGGACTCTTGTAGAGACGGATCCCGACGCCGACCTCGAAGGAGAGATCCACGCAGGCCCCATCGCTCACAGCGTTCCGAAATCTCACGTCCGAGACCAGGTGGCCCTTGAAGTTGTCGGCCTCTCGTCCGGAGTGGTGTCCGACGTGAGCTTTACCGTGGCCGCGGGCGAGATCGTCGGGTTCGTCGGTGGACGAGACTCGGGCATGCAGGATGTGATTGCCGCGTTGACAGGGAAGGCACCCGTCGAGAGCGGCACGGTGACAGTACAGGGCAGGCAGGCGTCGATCAACACTCGCGAGGGAGCAGTTCGAGCAGGCATCGCCCACCATTGGCCGGGCGCGGGAGGCGATCACGTCGCCGCAAACCTTGTGGTCGGCATCGAGGATGACGACGACTTCGACGAGGCTCAGACCGCCATTGCCTCGATCTTGGCAGCCATGGAACAGATGGACAACCACGGGCTCAAGCTGTTCGGCGAACGGCAGGGGTCGTTCGGTCAGACGGAGAGTCGCTACTTGTCCGCTCTGCTCTCCGCAAACGCAGCGGTCCTAGTCCTTGAGGATCCCTCTGCCACGCTGGACGCCGCAGCCCGAGCAGCCCTGCACGAGCACCTGACTGCCGCCACTGAGCGTGGAATGGCCGTGGTGCTCATCTCGTCTGACAGCCGCGAGCTGGTGTCGTGGACCCGGAGGCTCTTTGTCTTCCGTGAGGGACGGCTCAGCGAGACGTGGAACTCGGAGACTGTCACGACCGTGCGGCTCGACAAGGTGTTCCGAGAGGGGGCGGCGACCTCCGTCGAAGAGCCGGACATTTCGGCCGAGTCGGAGCCTGGACCCGCACAGGAGCCGACGGAGGATAAGGAACTGAACATCGTTGTGACGGACTTCGGGAGGAATTGGCTCGCCGGTCGTTGATGGTCGGAGCCCACCGGCCTGACACCGCAGGCGTGCAGAATGACGTGCGTGAAACGTTCTCCGGTCCTGTATGTCCTGCTGGGTGCCCTCGGCATGCTGGTGCTGATCATCGTCGTGCTCGTCATCGCATGGTTCTCCATCTCGAGACCAGCTGGGCAGGAGCCGGGAACGCCAGCGCCCCGCCCGACGCCCAGCACCCCGTCACCCCCAGCGGAGCTGAGCGAGGAAGACATATGGATCGATGACATCGATCTCCAATCTGGCGGAATGTCACTGCCTGCATCCTCGCTACTGAACGTCGACGGCACGGCCAGCGGGGTCCTGTCGAGCGACGGCCACGTCACGGCGCAACACGTGGACATCACCGCCACCGTGCCATTCCATGAGGTGGAGAAGCAGCTCGGCCACGGCTCGACCGTGACTAGCGCCGGTGGTGGCCAAGCCAGGATCGAACGCACAATCGAATTCGCCGAACGCTTTTTGTAAAGCTGGGGATGGGGATAGATGAATCACCGACACTCAGACAAGCCGCAAACCCCGAGCAACCGTTGCCATGACGGCAACAGCCGCCACCCACACCCACAACCCAAGCAAGCCCCATTCACAGATAGCGGCATGGCATCCACCCCGACCATCACAGCCGCAACGAGCACCCACACGCCCGGAAACGCCGCAAACGGCCATTCTCTGCACTCCCCCTGTGTGTCTCAGAGTATGCATACATTGCTGAGTATGCAGACTATGCAGAGTATGGGCCGACGGCCCGAATAGACACAAAATAGACACATGGCCGGATGATTTCGGCATAAGACCTAGTTACAGCGATTTAAGCAGAGGTTCAAGTCCTCTCTCGGACACGACACGAAACCCCGTCTGACTAGGCAATATAGTCAGGCGGGGTTCTTCATTTGGGCCGTTCCCCCACCTCTCCCCCACTTCCTTGTATGAGCTACAACGCCGTTCCTACGCATACCACCAAGATAGATCAAGTTCGTGGCTCGTCTACCCACCACCAACTTGATCTATCTTGAGCGTTTCAGTTACTGCTCGTCGTTGTCGCTGGATTTTCCCGGGCGTGCCAATCTAGTGGCATGTATTGGTTCCGAATCGGCAAACTCGAGGTCACCACGACGGTGTTCGTCGCGCTGGCTGCTGGCCTGGGCAGCCTCGTCGCACTGTTCTCCAGATCGTTGACCGTATTCGGCGCGATGTTCTCCAGCGCTGTGATGCGCGGTGAGGTCTGGCGCCTGCTCACGTGGCCGTTCGTCGAACCATTCAGCATCTGGGCAGTCCTCACGATCTTCTTCTTTTGGTACTTCGGCAACGCCATCGAAGACCAGCTCGGCAAACAGCGCATGGCCTCGTTCCTCGTCGGCCTCTGGGTGATCGTGTCGCTCGCCTACCTAGCAGCAGACCTCCTTCTCCCCGGCAGCGCGCCGTTGGCCGGGCTGGGTCTGATCCAGCTGCTCCTCATTCTCATCTTCATCGCTGAAGCACCGAACCGGATGTTCTTCTTCCGCATCCCCGCTTGGGTGTTCGGCGCCATCATCTTGGCGCTGCAACTGCTGCCGATGATCGCCGCGGGCAACCTCGGCGCGCTAACGGGGCTCGTGCTGAGCCTCTTCGGAGCCGCTGTCTGGGCGCGACGGTTCGGGCTCTTGACGCAGTTCACCTGGCTACCCGGCCCCCAGCGACGGCGACCCCGCAGCCGCGCGAAGCTCCGCGTCGTGGAAGCGAAACCTCCGAAGCCCAGCCCAGCAGAACGCAAGCAGCAGAACGCTGAGGCCAAACTCGACGCGCTCCTCGACAAGATCAACGCTTCCGGCATGGATTCCCTGTCGAAATCAGAACTCGCTGAACTGCACAAATTGAGCAAGAACAGAAGACGGAGCTGACTCCCGACGGTCAGTCGCCCGCGGCCAGTTCGTCGTCGCGGGCCGGCAGCAACGCCAGGGCAGCGCCAATAGCGACGGCTTCCAGCACACACAACGCGACGATGAACCCGCCCCAGCCAGCTCCCGCCCGCACCAACCCGCTCGCGTATCCGACGACGGACGAGCCCGTGTAGTAGGCCAGGGTGTAGAACGACGATGCCTGCGCCGCTGACCTGTGAGCCAGCGCTGGCACCCAGCCGTTCGCTACCGCGTGTGCCGCGAAGAATCCGATGGTGAACAGCACGAGCCCGACGATAATGATCGGCAGTGACACGACGAGAGTCAACAGCGCACCGCACAGCATGACCGCCGTCGACGCAACGAGCACCCGACGTCGCCCCCACTGCGCCGCGAGTTTCCCAGCCTTCGACGACGACCAGCTGCCAAACAGATACGCGAGGAAGAGCAGCGACACCCACGCAGGAGACAGATTGAACGGCTCCTGGCCGAGGTGAAACCCCAAGTAGTTGTACATTGCGACGAAGGTGCCCATCAGCAGGAACGCTTCGGCGTAGAGCACCAGCAGGCGTCGGTCGGTGAGGGTTCCGAGGATGCGCCTGGTGATCGCCCCCATCCGGATCGGCTGCGCTACGAAATTGCGTTGCCGAGGGCACATGACGATGAAGACCACCGTGGCGAGCACCGCCATGCACGTGACTGACAGCACGCCGATGCGCCAGCCGCACAGCTCCCCCATCGGCGCTGCGATGATGCGCCCCGACAACCCACCGATGCTCGTTCCCGAAATGTATGTGGCGGAGGCGAGCGTCGCGTGTGATCGGTGGACCTCCTCCGAGAGATAGGCCATCGCGACGGCCGGGATGCCACCCAGCGCGGCGCCCTCGCAGAAGCGGATGGCCACCAGCAGCTGAAACGACGGAGCGAAGATGCTTGCCAGCGCGAATACCGTCGCGGCGATAATGGCGACGATCATGGTGTGCCTGCGCCCGAACCGGTCGGACACGGCCGACCACACCACCACCGACGACGCGAGCCCTAACGTTGCCGCAGACACCGCCAGCGCGGACTGGGCAGGGGTCACGCCCAAATCGGCCTGCACGAGCGGCAGCACGCCCTGCACCGAGTAGAGCTGCGCGAACGTCGCAATCCCGGCGCAGAACAGCGAGATGAGCACCCGACGGTAACCCTCGCTGCCCCGCTCGTAGCCGGCTGCTTCCACCGTCGCCTCCAATCTCCTCTATCAGTCATACACCCAGGCCAACCCAGCCAAGGAGATCGTTAGGGTAGCTTCACCTTGCACAGGCTTGCCTTCCCTTGCTGGCAAGGGACGATGCCAATGCATACGGTGAAATCATGACCGTGCTGGATTTACCCGAAGCACCTGCAGAGGAGTCCGCTGCGGGTGCACAGAAACTCAACTGGCTGCGAGCCGGCATCCTCGGTGCCAACGACGGCATCGTGTCGACGGCGGCCGTCGTCGTGGGCGTCGCGGGCGCGACGTCGGCGCTCGGACCGCTCATCGCTGCCGGCGTGGCAGCGGTGGCTGGCGGCGCGATTTCCATGGCCCTCGGCGAGTATGTCTCGGTGTCATCGTCATCCGACGCCCAGCGCAGCCTCATCACCAAGGAACGTCACACCCTGGCGACTAACCCTGAACGGCAGCTGCAGCATCTCGCCCGCGCGTATGAGCGCAAGGGGCTCTCTCCCGCCACCGCTGAGCGCGTCGCCCACGAGCTGAGCGCCAACGACCCCATCGCCGCCTACCTCGAAGCCGAGCACCACCTCACCGACGAAGATGTGGTGAGCCCCTGGCATGCCGCGTTCGCGTCCTTCGCTGCGTTCCTGCTCGGCGCACTGCTGCCGTTCCTCGTCGCAATTCTCGTGCCGATCCCTGCGAAGGTGCCCGCGATCTTCGCGTCGGTGCTCGTAGCCCTTGCCGCCACCGGCTACACCGGGGCGCGCCTGGGTGAGGCAGACCCGCTGCGTGCCACGACCCGCGTCGTGTTGGGCGGTGCGCTCGCGCTCACCGCAACCTTCCTCATCGGGTGGCTGCTCGGCTCCCAGGGTGTCGTCTAAGCCCGGTTCCCGACGCGGCCTCTCACCCTCACGGGTTCCAGGCCTTGCGAGGCCGATCGCGCCCGACGAAGCTCGCGGCGACGAGCGCCAGCACGCCCGCACACAGCACCGGGATAAAGCCGTGCCACAGCACATCGCTCAGCTGCCCGGCCACCGCAGCTCCAATCGAAACGCCGAGGGTCAGGCACATGGAGAGCATGGTCATCGACGATGCCACGCGCGAACGCGGCGCCACTTCTTCCGCGCGGGCGAACCCCGTCACGAGCACGACGCCGATGCCGACGCCCATGAGAATCGCGATGATGAGCGCCGGCCACAACGTGGGCAGCAGCGAAAACCCAGCACCGGCCAACAGCAAGCCCACGGCGCCGAACGCGAGGCGCATCCGCAGCGTGACACGGTCTGGCAGCCTCGGGGTGAACACCGACGAGCACGCGCTGCCAATGCCGACCGCGCCGTAGACGATGCCGGTGAGGTGGTCGGTTCCTCGGGCGTCATTGACGGCGGCGAGCGCGGTCTGCGTCGCGCCGAAGGTCACCCCGACCGACAGCAACACGATCATAGGCGGCAGCAGCGCACCCATAGGCAGCCGTTCGGCGGGTGTGGCGCGGGCACGACTCGACCCGCGGTCCCAGTCTGCCCGCGACGACCACAGGTACAGGCAGAACACTCCCTGCCCCACAATGATGATGCCCATCAGGGCGCGAATCGCGAGGCCAGGCCCGAGCCCGGCCACCAACGTGCTTGCCGCTACCGGACCGATGATGAAGCTCATCTCGTCGACGGCGCCCTCATACCCGAGCGCTTGCCGGACAAGCTGCGGGTTACCGTATCGGCGCCCCAAGTGCGACCAGCGTGAGCGCACGATCGGCCCCAGCTGCGGGTTCGCGAGCCCGCACACGGCGGCGAGGGCGAGGAGCGTCGTCGGAGGAAGATCGCCGGCCACCAGCGCTGGCGTCACGGCGGCGATAGCGACGAGCCCGCTCACTTGCACCACGGTCGCGGACACCACGACGGGCAACGGGCCAAACGCGTCGACGAGGCGCCCCATGATCGTCGCGCTGATGGCTGTGCCCAGCCCGACCGCCGCCACCGTGAGACCGCCGAGCCCGAGGCCCAAGCCGACCTGGGCGACGTACATCAGCAGCCCAAGCTGCACCATCGCCGGCGGCAGCCGACCAATCGCCGACGTGATCAGAAACGGCCAACCACCGTGCTGTACGAGCGAGGCATTGGAGCCCATAGTTCGACCCTCCGGGAATAGCGTTGACGCCGCAAATCCCACCTCACTTTGCGGCACGCTTCCCATACAACGCACACAGTCTAGCCCTGTCATTGTGGCCGCACGAATCGCCGCACGTGCTCAGGGCAAGGAGAGATCGTCGGCATTGAACGCGGACACTACCGTACGCTTGTCGTCACGGTCGTCGATGGCAAGCAGGTACCCGCCCCGGCTGTGTAGACGGACACCAACCTCCGAGGCTCTCGTCGTGGTGTAGGACGGCTCCGAAAACACCATCTTGCCGTCGCTGGACTCCCCGAGCGCAATGCCCGACGAGGTGAGTCCGAGTGTCGACGACGAGCTCTCCCCGAACCCAGTGAGGCAGTGCGATTGGCCCGTACGGGAGTCGAACATGAGGCTGCCAGCCCACAGCACGCCGTCATGACCGGCGAGATCACCCGACGTCGGGCACTCCCCGGCGTAGTCGAGCAGCACGGTGCCTTCTTCGTCGACCACCACGAGCTCGCTACCAGGGATGCCCGTCGCGGCATAGATACCACCAGGCAGGAGGAACCAGCGCATATTGCTCGCTCCTCCCTCGAGCACCACCGTGTTGCCGTGCTGGATACGCACCGAACCGTCGGGGGATGTGACAGAGTACGATGGGACACCTCCCTCGACGGCGGTGAGCCACGACTGCTCTTCTCCCTCAAGGAGATCGCCCCACTGCACCGTCTGGGGCTCTCGGTCAGGGCCGAGGAATGTAAACGACGTCGACGGCCCAAAGGAATCGGGATACGAGATATAGCCCACCAGGTGGCTCCACGACTCCACCTTGGAACGGTCGTCGGTGCGCTCCGGGCGGATGGTGTCGCCCTGCCCGTCTTGGAGATCAAACCAACGAATGTCGCCCGAAATAGCAGCGGTCTGTGGGCCCGTGTTGGTGGTGAACCACACCGAGACAACCCCGAGCACTTCATCGATGCTGATCCGCGGGTGCAGGCCGTCGTCGCTGCGCGGTTTGCCGACGGTGTGCTGCCACCGCTGCGCTCCGTCCCACCCGTACTGGGTGACGACGACGTCGGCGCCGTCGCCGTCGGTGACGGCAGTGATGCCGTGCTTCGTTTCAGCCCAGGCGCCCGGAATGGTTTCCACCGACACCGTGGCTTTCTCGAGGCCGATCTCGTGCAGGCCGGGTACGGGCTCCACTGGGGCGATGCTGCCTTGCACCGCGGTATCAGTGTGTTTCCCCGCCGAGGGGTCTTCCGTCGGGGCTTGGGTTCCGCACGCGCTCAGCACGACGGTGCACACCAGCGCAGCGATACGAATACCCTTTCCCACGCGGCCAGGGTACCGCAGCCACGCATCAACCAGCGTGCGCTAGGTTGATGGAGGGAGACGGCACCAGGGATTCCTCCTCAACGCCATCGACGAAGGAGCAACCATGACCGAAGACGCACTTGAGGCTCGTATCAACGAAGCCATCGAAGCGACGCCTCGAGCAGATTTCCTGCCGGAGAAGGTTCGTTCTCGGGCCGAGGAAGACCGCCCATTGCCGATCGGCAGGAACCAGACGAACTCGCAGCCAACCACGGTGCGCGACATGCTCTACCTACTCGACGTGCAACCCGGAGACTCCGTGCTCGACGTGGGTGCAGGCTCAGGCTGGACCACCGCGCTGCTCGCATACCTGACCGGCTCAGAGGGTTCCGTCCTCGGACTTGAGATCGAGCCCGAACTCGTCGAATTTGGTGCGACGAACCTCTCCCACTTCGAGCGTCCCTGGGCGGAAATCAAGCAGGCGGTCAAGGGCAAGCTCGGCCACGCTGGCCGCGGCCCCTACGACAGAATTCTCGTATCCGCAGCGGCCAGGCGCATGCCGCCGGAGCTGTTCGCGCAGCTCGCGCCGGGTGGCGTATTGGTGATGCCTGTGGGTGGCCAGATGTGGCGCGTAATAAAGAACGAGGCCGGCAAGCCTGAAATCAGCCGCGTCGGCGAGTATCTCTTCGTTCCGCTGCGCTGAGGGGCCCGCCGCCTCGACGAGAACGTCGCCTATTCCGGCACAGTTCGGCGAAGCGAGTAGGGTAAAGCCGAGCTCGAGAAGTCGGTGTGATTCCGACGCTGTCGCGCAACCGTGAAGCCTGTGGGCAAAGCCGGACCTCGAGCCCGACCACAATGGAAAGGCTGCCACATGGCAAACATCAAGATGAAGCGAGCCGCAGGGGCCGTCGTCGCGATTGCGATCATCCCCAGCGCACCGTTGAACCCGTATGCATCCGCATGCGCGCTTGCGGGCACTGAGCACGCCTGAGCGTTACTGACCGCGTCGCCCCTACGCTCGGCGCCGAAACTCCCCCGCTGGCGGAGACTCTCGACTGCCCGGACAGGGCGTGCTCATCGAACCCATGTTGCAGCGTTATTTCCTTGCCCGCCCGCTCCACCCGTTTGCGTGGTGGGGCTGGGCGATTCTGCTCGCGGTGGTGGCAGCGTCGAGCACCAACGTGCTCTTCCTCGGCGCGATCATCGCAGCGTTGACCCTCGTCACGGTGTCGCGGCGGGGCGACAACCCTTGGGCCAAAGGGTTCAAGTACTACTTACTGCTGGGCGCCTTCGTGGTGGTCGTGCGCATTGCCTTCCGTGTGTTGCTCGGGGGTGGCGACGGCGCCACCGTGCTGTTCCGGCTGCCCTCTATCCCCCTGCCGGATTGGGTGGGCGGCATCCGTCTACTTGGCCCAGTATCGCTGGAGTCGCTGCTTTACGGGCTCACCGACGGCATGCGCCTCGCCACCATCATCATCGCCGTGGGGGCAGCAAACTCCCTCGTCAACCCCAAACGCCTACTCGCAGCGTTCCCGTCGGCACTGTACGAGCTGGGGACGATCCTCGTCGTAGCGTTCAGCGCCCTTCCGCAGTTGGGCGAGGCGATGGCACGCGTGTTGAAGGTGCGCAAGCTGCGCAAACAGCAACAGCCGAAGAACAGGCGGCAGCGGCTCGGCTGGATCGAGACCATCGTCGTGCCAGTGCTGTCGGATGCGCTCGACCGTTCCGTCGCACTGGCCGCGAGTATGGAAGTGCGCGGCTACGGCCGCAGCGGGCACGCAACCAAGCGCGAGCGGGCAACATCGACGGCATTGGGACTTGCTGGGGTGCTGCTCCTCGCGGTGTGGTCCTACTGCTTGTTGGCACAGCCCGGCCTCGGACCAACGTTGTGGGGCATCAACCTCCTCGAGCTGGCACTCTTGCTCGGCGGGGTATGCGCGATCATGTACGCGATGCGCATCTCCGGGCGCCACGTGCAACGCACCCGATACCGTCGTGACCCCTGGGCGCTGGCCGAGTGGTGCACGATCACGTGCGGACTAGCGGCGGTGGTTGGTGCGCAGTGGGTGGCGCGGTCGAGCGCGGGCCGCGTGCTCAACCCCAGCATCTCCCCGCCGACGTGGCCGGAGCTCACCCTGCCGCTCGTCGCGATGGTGCTGGTCGCCGCACTGCCTGCCGTACTCACACCACCCCCGACGCTATCCACGTCGCGAGAGAATGCCGGAGGTCTGTCATGATCCGTTTCGACGATGTCACCATGCGCTACGCGCACAGCCCGCTGCTCCGGCTCGACCGCGTGTCCTTCGAGGTGGAGGAAGGCGAACTATGCCTCGTCGTGGGGCCCACCGGTGCAGGCAAGTCGACGCTGCTGGGCGCAGTGAACAATCTCGTGCCGCGCTTTACCGGCGGCACGCGCACCGGACGCATCTTCATCGACGACGTCGACACCACAATGACGCCGACCCGCGAGCTCGCCACCACCGTCGGCTACGTCGGGCAGAACCCGATGGCTGGGTTCGTCACCGACATCGTCGAGGAAGAACTCGCATACTCCATGGAACAGCTGGGGTTCCCCGAGGCGGAGATGCGCCGTCGCGTTGAAGAGACGCTCGATCTTCTTGGCATCGCAGAGTTGCGACGCCGCCCCTTGCGCACGCTGTCTGGCGGCCAGCAGCAACGAGTGGCGATCGGCAGCGTCTTGTGCAGCGCGCCCAAGGTGCTGGTACTCGACGAGCCCACCTCCGCACTCGACCCGATTGCCGCCGAGGAAGTGCTGGCGCTCATCTCCAGGCTCGTTCGTGACCTCGGCACGACAGTGCTCCTGGCCGAGCACCGCATGGAGCGCGTGATCGAGTTCGCCGACAGTGCACTGCTCGTGCTGCCCGATGCCACCGTCCGCCACGGCCCCGTCGGAGAGATCCTGCGCGGAGCTCCAGTGCAGCCCCCGCTCATTGAGTTGGGCATAGCGCAAGGCTGGGGCCCGCTTCCACTCACCATCCGCGAGGCCAGGCGCATGGCGCGCGAGCAGCGACGACGGTGGGCCGAACAACCCCCGCAGCTTCCTGCCCCCGAACGCGGCGGCGAGGTGGTGCTACGTGCCGATGACATCGTCGTGCAGTACCCCGGTGTCGTCGCCGTCCGAGGCGTGAACCTGCGCCTTCGCCAAGGCGAGGTGACGGCCCTCATGGGCCGCAACGGGTGCGGGAAATCGAGCCTCCTGTGGACCGTGCAAGGTGCGGGCGAGAAATCGTCGGGGCATGTGGATGCCACG
>NZ_CAMYPD010000025.1 GCF_947286155.1 uncultured Tessaracoccus sp. | reverse complement strand
CAACCCCTACACTGGCGGCATAACCCCGGACGTCAACCAAACCTTCAGCAGACCCGCAGGAGCGTGCCGAGGCAGAGGCACGCGAAGATGATGATGGGGTCGGGCAGCTTGTTGCCCGTCCACTCGATGAAATCCAAGAATCGGTCGAGCAAACCCCTCTTTTCGGGCTTGTTCGCAGTGGTCGAATCAGTACTCATGGCAGCTCCTTGGCATGTTTGGGTCACATCCTCGTGGGTACTTGCGCCGTATGGACGCTCACACTAACCACAAACGAGGTCGTCACGGCCCAGTACCACAATGTGGCGACCCGCGACACGCCAACCGCTCGCTTCGGTGAGGGCCATCGTCGGGAAGTCTGGACCACCGTGTTGGGTCTGTTTTGTAGGCTGATTGCATGCCGAACCCGTTGAATGCACTCCAGAATTTGCTGTCCAAGAAACCCGTCGTGCTTGAGCTCGACCTCGCTCGCGGGGTGCTGGAGGCCCGGCCGTCGAACCCGCTGCAGGCGATGCAGATGCTGAACATCACCACGACGGGCGCTGTGCGCACCGTGCTCGGTGCTGCCGCGAAGGAAAGCAAGGTGAAGGGGCTGATCGTGCACGCCTCCGCGGCGGTGCGCATGCCGGTCACCACGCTGGACGAGATTGCGCTGGAGATCGAACGCTTCGGGGTATCGAAGCCGACGGCGGTGTGGAGTGAGAGCTTCGGTGAACTGGCGCCGTCGCTGGCGCTGTACAAGATGGCGACGGCTGCCCGTGAGGTGTGGCTGCAGCCCACCGGGGCGCTCAGCATCGGCGGCATCGAAGCGCAGATCGTGCTACTCAAAGGTGGGCTGAACAAGCTCGGCATCGAGCCCGAGTTCGGTAAACGCCACGAATACAAGACGGCGGCCGACCGCTTTGCCGCCGACGAAGTGACGCCTGAGAACCGCGAGATGATGACCGCCATCGTCGAATCCATCGTCGACGACGGTGTGCGGGTCATCGCCGAGCGCCGCAACGTCGATGAGAGCGTTGTGCGCTCGGTTGTCGACGAGGGTGCCATCGACGCCAGCCGCGCGCTCGAGCTGGGGCTCATCGACAAGGTGGGGTACCGCGACGAGGCCTACGCCAGCCTGCTGCGGCGCTGGGGAGTTGAACCGGAGCATCTGCTGTACGTCAACCGTTACGCGGCCAAGTCCAACATCCAGCGCGCGGTGACCCGTCGCAACCGCAAAAAGATCGGCATCGTCCCCGTGCATGGCGGCATCCTCACCGGGCGTGGCAGTAGCGGCGTGCAGGGGCAGAACGTGGGCTCCGACGTCGTCGATGAGCAGCTGCGCGCCGTGATCCGCGACGACGACATCGTCGCCGCTGTGCTCGACGTCGATTCTCCCGGCGGGTCGGCCGTCGCATCTGACTTCATCCGCCGCTGCGTGCTCGCCGTGCGTGAAGCGGGCAAGCCAGTGGTGGCGCGCATGGGAGGGTACGCGGCGTCGGGCGGCTACTACGTGTCGATGGGCGCCGACGAAATCGTCGCGCTGCCCACCACCCTGACCGGCTCGATTGGTGTCGTCGCCGGCAAATTCGTCACGCAGGGTCTCTACGACAAGCTCGGGCTCGTGCGGGAGTCGATCACCGTCGACAAAGGTGCGGCCGCCTTGTCGGACGCGCAGCCCATGGATGAAGAGGCGTGGGAGCGGCTCAACGCCTGGCTAGACCGCGTCTACCTGGATTTCACCACGTTCGCGGCGGATGATCGCGGCATGGAATACGAGCAGCTCGAATCGCTCGCGCGCGGCCGGGTGTGGACGGGCGCACAGGCTGCCGAACATGGCCTGATCGATCACGTCGGCGGCCGACGTCTGGCCCTGGAACGCGCTGCTGCGCTGGCGAAGGTGGATATTGACGACGTCGAGGTGGCTTCCGTCGGGCACGGTGGGCTGCTGTCGAAATTCCTGCCTGCGCAGTCGTCGGAGAGCGTCGGCTCAGCCGGCGCGAGCCCGCTCAGCGTCGAATCCGTGCTCGACGGTGTGCTCGCCCGCGCGGGAATTCGCTCGACGGGTGTGCTCAGCATGCCGGTGTTGTTCTCTCTTCGCTGAACGAGTGGCGGGCTTCGGGGTTTGGGTAGGCCGCCGGGCTCTCGTAGAATGACCGACGCCGCAACGCGAGGCGAAGTTGAAGGGTGACGGGTGGCTGAGAACACGAAGCGCAGAACCAAACTGTGGGTGGGTATCGGAATTGGTGCCTTCGTCTTGCTACTTGCCGCGGCCTACATCACGGCATATCTCGTCGCCGGCGACAACGTTCCACGCAAGGCCACCGTCGAGAATGTGGCAATTGGCGGGCTGAGCCCTGCTGATGCGCAGCAGAAACTTCGCGACGAGTTGGCCGAGAGCGCGGAAGCGCCCATTATCCTCGCCTACGACGACGTCACGGTGGAGTTGCCACTCGCAGAGTCGGGGCTCAGCGTCGACTGGGCTGCGACGGTGGAGCAAGCCGGCGGAGGCGCCAGCTGGAACCCGGTGATCCTCTACCGTTCGCTCACTGGCGGTCATCCCATCGAGCTGGTGCGCACCATCGACGAGGAAGCGCTCGCCAAGGTGGTCTCCGACGCCGCCACCAGTTTCGACAAGGAAGCCACCGACGCCACTATCGCGCTGCAGGATGGCGAGGTGGCCACCACCGAGGCCGAAGAGGGCATGAAGCTCAAGGTGGACGAGAGTGTCACCGCCGTCAAGGACGCATTCGAGGCTGGCAAGCACGAGGCCGCAGCGAACGTCGAGGTGATTGCGCCCGGTGTGAGCAATGACGACGTGCAGAGTTTTCGCGAAGGGGCGCTCAAGCAGGCGCTGACTGGCCCGGTTTCTCTCACGAGTAAGAACGGCACGATTGACGTCGCTGAGGCGGATGTGCCGAAGCTGCTCACGATCACCGGGTCTGGCAAGGATCTTGCGGTCGAAATCGACGAGGAGGCTGTGAAGAAGGCCACAGAAGGCGGGCTGAAGAAGCTCAACCAGAAGGGCCCACAGTCTGCGAGCTACCAGTTCAAGGATGGCGGCATCGTCGTCGTGCCGAGCAAGCCTGGCCTGGTTGTTGAGCAGCAGAACGTGGTCGATGCGTTTAAGCAGGCAGTCAGCGGCCCGAAGCGCGCCGTGGAGCTCAAAGCACAGGAGAAAGAACCAGAGTTCAGCACTGCAGCGGCCGAGAAAGTGAAGCCGAAGGAAGTAATCGGTGAGTTCACCACCCAGTATCCGCACGCCTCGTACCGCAACACCAACATCGGCACTGCGGCGAAGCGGATCAGCGGTACGGTGCTGATGCCTGGCGAGACGTTCAGCATGAACGACACCGTCGGGCGGCGTACGGAGGACAACGGCTTCACCTCCGGATACGTCATCAACGGCGGCAACCTCGTGAAGGAAACTGGCGGCGGTGTTTCGCAGGCGGCGACGACGCTGTTCAACGCAGGGTTCTTCGCCGGGTTTGAAGACGTCGAGCACAAGCCGCACTCGCTATACTTCCCGCGCTACCCCGCCGGGCGTGAAGCAACGGTGTACTACGGCTCGGTAGACCTGCGCTTCAAGAACAACACGGAGTATCCCGCGATCATCCAGGGGTACATCAGCCCGTCGTCGAGTGGTAAGCGTGGGTCGGTGACCTTCAAGATCTGGTCGATCAAGACCTGGGACAAAGTGGAATCGTCACCGCTGGTGAAGTCGGGGTACTACTCGGGCTCCACTCGCGTCTCGCACGCAGCCAACTGCGAGCCCCAGAGCTCGATTCAAGGCTTCACCGTGAACTACAAACGCCTGTTCTACAAGGGCGGCAAGGTTGTGAAGGAAGAACCCTTCCAATGGAAGTACGACGCCGGCGACCGCATCACCTGCGCCTGACGCCACGCGTGGCGTGCGTGTGCTTCCCCGTGATTGCGGGGCTAAGCTTGGAGCCGAGCTTCGAACGAGGAGAACTGTCGTGACCTACATCATCGCTTTGCCCTGTGTCGACGTGAAAGATCGCGCCTGCGTGGACGAGTGTCCCGTCGACTGCATCTACGAGGGCAACCGCATGCTCTACATCCACCCGGATGAATGCGTTGACTGCGGTGCCTGTGAGCCGGTCTGCCCTGTTGAGGCCATCTACTACGAAGACGATGTTCCCGAAGACCAGGCGGAATACTACGACGTCAACGTGGAATTCTTCGACGAGATCGGTTCCCCGGGCGGCGCCGCCAAACTGGGCGTCATTGACAAGGACCACCCGATCGTCGAGGCGCTTCCCCCGCAGGCCTGACCATGCTTGAGCTCCCCAGCTTCCCATGGGATTCCCTAGCCTCCGCGAAGGATCGCGCCAACGAACATCCCGGGGGCATCGTCGATCTCTCCGTGGGCACGCCCGTCGACGACACACCTGACGTGGCGCGCCAGGCGCTCGCCGATGCGTCGAACGCGCACGGATACCCGACGGTGTGGGGCACCCCTGAATGCCGAGAGAGCATCGTCGGGTACATGCAGCGCCGATGGGGCGCCGTCGGGCTCACCCACGAGCATGTGATGCCCGTGGTGGGCACCAAAGAGATCGTCGGCTGGCTGCCCACGCTGCTCGGGCTGGAAGGCGGCGACGTCGTTGCGTTCCCGGAAGAGGCGTACCCAACGTATGAAATCGGCGCCCTGGCGCGAGGGCTGCAGGCGCAGCCGTGCGACGATCCGGCCGTGCTCTCGCCGCAGACGGCGCTCATCTGGATCAATTCGCCCTCGAATCCGACGGGGCGCATTCTGTCCGTCGAGGAGCTGCGGACGTTCGTGCAGCGAGCGCGTGAGCTAGGAGCGGTGCTGGCTAGCGACGAGTGCTACGGGGAGTTCGGCTGGGACGCGGAGCCCGTCTCCGTGCTCGACCCGAGCGTCAACGACGGCGACCTCACGGGCTTGCTTGCAGTGCACTCGGTGTCCAAGCGCTCGAACGCTGCCGGCTACCGTGCGGGGTTCGTCGTCGGAGACCCGGAGCTCGTGCAGGGGCTTGTCACGGTGCGGAAACACCTCGGCATGATGGTGCCTGCGCCCGTGCAGGCCGCACTGGCGGCGATGCTGGACGACGAACAGCATGTCGAGGCTCAACGTGAGCGCTACCTCGCACGCCGGGCTGTGCTGCGCCCCGCGCTGGAGGCCGCAGGGTTCACCGTCGACCATTCCGAAGGCTCGCTGTATCTGTGGGCTACCCGAGGCGAGCATTGCCGTGCGACGGTGAACTGGCTCGCCGAACAGGGCATCCTCGTCGCGCCCGGCGACTTCTATGGAGCCAAGGCCGCCAATCACGTGCGCGTGGCGCTCACCGCCACCGACGAACGCATCGCCGCTGCGGCAGAGCGTCTTCGCGGCGCGTAGCTCTCACTTCTCCTGGCAGCGTGTAACGAAGCACGCCGTCCTGTGGCTTGCCGACCATTTCGTGACCTCTGGCACGCTGAACCCTTCGGCGAAGTACACTGCTTCCTAGCTGCCTTTGAATATGCGAATATGTGCAACCTGACGCCAGAGAGGTATATAAATATAGGCAGGTCTAGTTCCGGAGGAGTAACTATGACGAGCATCGTCCCCAGCGCAGGGGTCCAGGGTGAGCCCCCTGTCGCGCCGCCTACGAGTTCGCCACCGAAGCGTTCGAGGCGGTCGCGAGGTATTCGCACCACACGCACCCAGCAGTGGGTCAGCGGTTGGACGTTCATCGCACTGCCCGTGGCGCTGTTTGTCGTCTTCTTCATCATCCCGATCGGTGCAGCTGCCTACCTGAGCATGACCGACTACTCCATTATCGGAGAGTTCAGTTGGGTGGGTCTCAACAACTACCAGGAGATTTTCAAGGACGAATTCTTCTGGATCGCGATGAGAAACACTGCCTACTACACGGCCCTCTACGTGCCGCTAGGCATTCTCACCTCACTCGGAACAGCACTTCTGTTGAACCGCAATACTCGGGTGTCGAGAGTGTTTCGCACACTCTTTTACATCCCCGTGGTTTCGTCCTCGGTAGCAACTGCGTCAATCTGGATCTGGCTGCTCAACCCACAGGTGGGATTCATCAATATTGCCCTTGGCAAATTTGGTATTGACGGGCCGGCGTGGCTTGAGAGCTCTACTTGGGCGATGCCGGCGATCATCATCATGAGCGTATGGGCAGGCTTTGGCGGCAACATGGTGATCTTGTTGGGCGGGCTCCAAGGCGTCCCTGGACACCTCTACGAAGCCGCGCGAATCGACGGCGCAAGTAAGTGGCAACAATTCAGGTACGTGACGATGCCCGGTATCTCGAAGACCATGTTCCTGGTGACGACACTCCAAATCATTGGGGCTTTCCAGGTCTTCGATCAGGCGTACATCATGACGAAGGGTGGCCCAGGAAACGCCACCGTCACGATCGTGTACTACATCTTTGATAAGGGATTCGGCAACCTCGATATGGGATATGCCTCGGCGATGAGTTTCGTGCTCTTCGCGATCATCCTCGTGGTGTCGCTCATCAACGCTCGAGTCTCGAATAGGAGTGAATGACCATGGCTCAGACTAGGAAAAAGAAGCTTCGGGCATCGAGCGTCATGGGCGAGACTGCATGGTGGATCGCCTGCATCCTTATTGCGTTCAGCACTGTGATGCCATTTGTGTGGACGCTAGCAACGTCGCTGAAGTCCCCGGAAGAAGCAATCACTGGGTTCTTGTCGATCATCCCAACGCACCCAACGTTGGACAACTACCGTGCTGTGTTCGTCGAAACACCGTTCCTGCAATACATCGGGAACTCGGTGTTCCTTGCGCTGACGGGAACGCTTACTAATCTCTTCTTCGGAGGATTAGCGGGCTACGCTCTCGCCAAACTAGCCTTTCCGGGACGAAAGCTGGTGTTCTGGACATTCATCGGTTCGATGATGGTGCCTGGTATCGTGACGATGGTATCCACGTTCCTGGTTCTGAAGCAGTTTCCCCTGGTCGGCGGTAACGACATCTTCGGTCAGGGTGGCACGGGATTTATCAACACCTTCTGGGCCATCATTCTCCCGGGTGCTGCAGGACCCTTCGCATGCTTCTTCATGAAGCAATTTTTCGAGGGTCTGCCCGACGAGCTTGGGGATTCTGCTCGCATTGACGGGGCGAGCGAGTTCAAGGTGTTCTCCCGGATCTACCTGCCGCTCACCAAAGCAGGTCTCGCGGTGCTGGGCATCATGACCATCCAGGCGGGTTGGAACGCCTTCGTGTGGCCATTGATCGTCTTGAACGATCCCGACATGTTCACGGTTCAGATTGCGCTGGCGAACTTCTCAAATGAAAAGACAACAAACTTTGGCCCTCTCATGGCTGGGGCGGTGCTTACGAGCGCTCCGATGCTACTGCTCTTCCTCTTCTGTCAGCGATGGATTATTGAGGGAATCGCCCAGATCGGGCTTAAGTAACGAAAGAAAGGAATTTGAAATGCAAGTCTCAAGGCGCTTGTTCAGCGGGGCGATGATCGGCGGCGTTGCTGCATCGCTCGCTGCCTGCTCTGGCGGTGGGTCGACGGGATCTAGCTCGAAGAACAAGGAAGTCATTCTTTGGGGCGGATCATCGGACGAAGCCGCAAAGCCCATTTTCGCGATCGTTGATAAGTTCAATAAGAGCCAGGATGAATACAAGGCAAAGTACGTCATCCAGAAGGAGCTCGAGCAGAAGCTGCTCACTGGTTTGGCGAGTGGCCAGGTGCCTGATGTCGTCATCTGGGATAGGTGGATGACCAGCCTCTACGCTCCGAAGAAAGCCTTCGTCGAAATAGGGCCTATGTTGGAGAAGGATGGCATTTCCACCGACGATTTTTACGATCAGGCTCTCAGGGAGCTCACAGTCAACGACAAGATCTATGGTCTTCCCTTCACGGTCGACAACCGAAGCCTGTTCTACAACCAGGAACTGCTCGACAAGGCGGGAGTCAAGCCCCCCACGAACTGGGATGAGCTCCTTGACGTCGCCGTCAAGACAACCCAGCGTTCGGGTAAGACACTGAAGGTCTCTGGATTCATGCTTGACGACGTCGGCCTATTCAATATGTGGATCCGTCAAGCTGGCGGCCGGATGATCAGCGACGACATGAAGACCGTCGCATTCAATAGCCCCGAAGGCTTGAGCGTGCTCAACTTCTGGCGGCAAATGATGGATGAAGGTGTGTACGAATTGGGCTTTGGTAAGGGCGGAATGCCCTTCCCGGCTGGCCAGGTCGCTCAGACGTACACAGGCCCGTGGTCGTTTGCTGACTTTGACAAGGCGAAGTCGCTGAAGTACGGCGTCACCGAGCCCCCTGCTGGCCCGAAGGGCGATAAGGCAGCAGGTATGGGCGGTCATGGGTTGGTGCTCCCTGCTGGATCGAAGAACCAGGACGGCGGCTGGGCGTTCATTACATGGATGGCCGACAAGGCTAACGCCCTCGAATACGGCAAGATCAGCGGACAGATTCCTGGTAACCGCACGGCCGCGAACGATGATTTCTTCACGAAGTCTCCCAAGTATGGCGCCATCATCAAGGCCATGGATTATGCGACGGTACGCCCCGAGGTAAAGGGCTACTCGGACGTCGAGGGTAAGGCGCTCATCCCAGAGCTCCAGAAGTTCATGAGTAAGCAAGTGACTGCAGAGCAGGCCTTGGCTAAGGCGGAGGAACTCGGCAACAAGATTCTGAAGGACAATGCCAAGTAATACTGACGGGCAGGTGTGGGCGGCACGAGCTGATGTGGCCCAGGAAAGCTTGGATCACTTCTTTCACGCCCCACCTCCCCAATTTCTGCACAACACGTACCCAGCAGATAACGACGAGGTGTTCAACTACTGGTGGCTGGCACACGTTGTCGACGTCCGTATTGATGCATGGCATCGCACCGGTGACGAGGCATGGCTCCAACGAGCCGAACGCACTGTAGAGAATGTCATTGAGAGAAACGAGCAGCAGCTCTTCAATAACTATTTCGACGATATGCTGTGGCTCGCACTCGCGTCGCTGCGTCTATTCGATGCGTCAGGAAATGGCGATCACTTTCAACGGTCAGTGGATCTCTGGGAACATATCAACCAGCACGGCTGGAACTCTATTCTGGGTGAGAGCCTTTCATGGAGGAAACCCTCTCCTTGGTACAAGAACACTCCCGCGAATGCGCCTTTTATCATCCTGGGCAACCGATTGCGTGCGAAAGTCAGTAACCTTCCTCATATCGACCGGTGCGACATTGCATTGCGATGGATGCGACGAAACCTCGTACGAGACGATGGCGTCGTCGAAGACGGAATCAACCGGGAAGACGACGGCAAGGTCGACGTGGACTGGAAATTCACCTACAACCAGGGCGTTTGGATCGGCGCACTCGTCGAGACTGCGGCTCGCACCAAGGACGACAGCCTGCTTCAAGAAGCCGCCCGCACAGCGTCCACATGCCTCGACATCTTCGAGGAATCAGGGGTGCTGCTCGACCATGGCGACGGTGGGGACCTCGGGCTGTTCCAAGGTATCTGCTACCGGTACTTGGGATTGCTGTACGACGTGCTCGACGAGGAAGACGCCGTTCGAGGGAAGATCGAGAAGCTGGTCACCTCGGCGACGGACACGCTGTGGAAGACATCCCTGAAGGACGACTACCTGCTCCCATCCAACGACTGGCGCAAGCCTGCTGAACCGCAGACGTCGTACTCAACGCTGCTGAGCGCCATGATGGCGGTCGAACTGCGAGCCCGGATGGAAGAAGGCCGAGCCGCAGACACCCGGAAAGCGAAGTAGCGCTGTGGGGCCTCAGCGGCAACGCCCGGTTGAGGCCCCCACCACCAGGCTCGTCGGCAGCTCGTACTTCTTGATGAGCTCGGGCTGCTCAATCTGCCTCAGCACCTGTTCAACCGCGGTTGCACCCATGGAATGTTGATCTTGGCGAATATGGGTGAACCGAAATGCCGAAAGATCGTACGTAATATCGGGGTGGTCGAAACAGGCCACGCTCTTATCCTGCGGCACTGATAACCCCTCTTGCGAGAGTGCTTCCTTCAGTAACAACGCAATGTTGTATTCCCCAGCTACAAAGGCCGTGATGTGGGGATGCCCTTTAGCCCAGGAGCGCAATGCAGCCACTTCGTCTTGAAGCTGCGTCGTCGTCGATGGAATCGTCGCTTCGACCTTATCGAATATGGCGTCGTGGCTGTGCGTAACACCGTTCGCGGCGTGCGCGTGGACGAAACCCTCGTAGCGTTCCTGCAGCGTTGACACCTGGCCTGCCGAGGCCACCCACCCGATATGTTGATGACCGAGTTCGAGCAGGTGCTGCGTCAGCACTCTGCCAGCTTCGACGTTGTCGCTAGCCACAGTGGAAATCGGGATGCCCGCAAGTGAGCGGTCAAGGATCACGATGGGGAACCGCCGCGTGATGAGTTCCAGCACGCTGGGGGCAACCCACTGCGACGATGTGGGCTCCAATATGAGCCCCTGCACTCCGTCGTCGATGAAATCGGTGATGAGCGATTCTTCCAGTTGGGGTTGGCCGAGTGAGCGTCGAATGATCAAATTTGCCGTCTCGGCGGCGCTGTCTAACAGGCCGCCCAGCAACGGGGTTCCAAAGGTGTCATCAAAGTTCGTCACCACGCACCCAATAAAGGGCTTGGAATGCTTGAGGTTGGTGTTCGATTGGGCGGTGCGGGCTTTTACGAATGTGCCCCGACGAGGCACTCGCTCCACGAGCCCCTCGTCGCGCAGGAGATTGAGGGCTCGCTTGATCGTTATTGTGCTGACGCCGTGCGACTCCGCTAGTTCTTTTTCCGTTCCCAGCCGCTCACCGATGTCGAACTGCCCCGAATCGATTTGGGCGCGCACGGTCTCATAGATCTGTCTGTAGAGTGTCGCCACTGCGTGCTCCCGAGACTGCGAATAATCATTGTATGTAATGCTATCCCAGCGAACGTGCTGTGGCGCAACGGGCACGCGCTCCAAAGCTGCGCAGCTGTGCGAGGGTTGGGCGCCCAACTAGCCGAGCGTCACGACGGCGCCGTCGATCCGCTCCGCTTTCGACCAATGCTTGTCGTTGAGGCTCCAGCGGCGATCGTGCACTTGCACCGACTCGACGCCCGCATCGTACGTGTTCAAGACAGCGAGGTGGGCGGCGCTCCAGAGCATCTCGTCGGACTCGGCCGTGATGCGCATGGTGTTGCCCTCCACGGAGTACTGCACCTGGCTGATGTGATCGAGCACCTCTTGGATGGGCTTCGGATCAGGGGTGAGGTTCTGCGTCGTCGCGCAGGTGATGGCTTCCTTCCGTGACCCGCGTGTGGCAGCGGCGAGCGCCGTCGCGTTGGGAACATGCTTGCGATACGCCTGTGGATGGCCTGAGCGCTGCACCTTCTGCGCCTGGTCGTTGATATCGCGGGTCTCCCAACCCTTGAACTTCACCAGTTCCTCGTAGAACCTGAGGCTCGAGTACCAGGGGTCCATGATTTCCTCAGCAGTGCCCCAGTCGAACCGCGGATCGGGGCGCTGCTGGAAGAGGCCGAGCGAGTCGCGATCACCGTAATCGAGGTTGCGGATGCCGGACTCCTGATACGCCGTCGCCAGGGCAATGGTGGCAGCCCGTTCCGACAGTCCGGCCTCATAGGAGGCCGCGACGATGATGGATGTCATCCGAGCCTGCTCGGCCGTGAGGGTTACGGGCTCGCCTTCCGGGTTCACGATGCTGCAGCGCTCTGGGGTAATCACGTGGTGCACCGATTTCCACATCCTCCAGCCAAGCAGCCCGACGCCGAGAAGGAGGGCGAGGATCAGCAACAGGATGATCCAGCGTTTGCGCATTAGTTGGCGTGCAATTCGGAGTTGAGCTGCACCTTGTTGCTGCGGCGATGCTTCACGACCACCTGGCCGGTGACCGAGTCGCGCAGGAACAGCAGGTCGTTCTGGCCGGAAAGCTCGCGCGCCTTCACCACGTCGCCCTCGGGCAACAGCACCTTGGTGCCGGCGGTGACGTACAGGCCCGCCTCGACGACGCAGTCGTCACCCAGCGAGATGCCGATGCCGGACTCCGCACCCAGCAGGCAGCGTTCGCCGATCCGGATGACCTCCTGCCCGCCGCCAGACAAGGTGCCCATAATCGAGGCGCCGCCACCGACGTCGCTGCCAGCCCCGACGACGACCCCCGCCGAGATTCGGCCTTCCACCATCGAGTTGCCGAGCGTGCCGGCATTGAAGTTGACAAAGCCTTCGTGCATCACCGTGGTGCCCTCAGCCAGGTGAGCACCGAGACGCACGCGGTCAGCGTCGCCGATCCTGACGCCCGTCGGCACCACGTAGTCGACCATGCGCGGGAACTTGTCGACGCCGTAGACGGTGAGCTGGACGCCCTTGCCGCGCAGCGCTGCACGCACCCTGGGCACATCCTGGATGCGCACCGGGCCGAAATTCGTCCACGCGTTGTTGGGCAGCTGGCCGAAAATGCCGTTGAGATTGACTTCGTGCGGTTTCACCAGCCTCGCGGAGAGCAAGTGGAGACGCAGATAGGCGTCCTCCACGCCGGCGGGGTCGTCGTCGAGCTGCACCTGGGTGCGAACCACCTTCATTTCAACGCCGCGAAGGTCGTCGGCTCCCTGAGCGCCCGCGAGTTCGGCGGGCGCCTCGTCGGTGACGGCATCCCCGAGTTGCGGTTCGGGGTACCAGACGTCGAGAACTCCCTGCGGGTGGATAGTGGCGAGGCCCCAGGCCCAAGCTGTGCGCGCTTCAGTCATGCCCGACAGTGTAACCAAGTGTGCGCAAGCCGATCTGGCTAAGCTCGTCGTATGAGCCTCGACCTAGACGCACCCCTAGCCACCTTGTTGGCGCAGATCGTCGACGTGGAATCCGTCTCCGGCAACGAGCGGGCGCTCGCCAACCTCGTCGAGGAGGCCCTCAGCCTTCCGCATCTTGAGCTCACCCGCGACGACGACTGCATCGTCGCGCGCACCTCGCTGGGGCGCCCCGAGCGCGTCGTGATCGCCGGCCATCTCGACACCGTGCCGGTGGAAGCGAACCTCCCCTCCCGCCGCGACGGCGACGTGCTGTGGGGGAGGGGCACCGTCGATATGAAGGGCGGCATCGCCGTGATGCTCAAGCTGGCCGCAGAGCTCACCGAACCATCGCGCGACATCACCTGGATCTTCTACGACCACGAGGAAGTCGACGCGTCGAAGAACGGCCTCGGACGGCTCGCCCGCAACCACCCCGACCTAGTGCAAGGCGACTTCGCGGTGCTGATGGAACCCACGTCGGCACAGATCGAAGGCGGTTGTCAGGGCACCATTCGGATCGTGTTCGACGTCACCGGCCAAGCGGCCCACTCCGCGCGCAGCTGGATGGGCGTCAACGCCATCCACGCCCTGGTACCCCTGCTCGACGCGCTCGTCGCCTACAAACCACAGCAGATCGACGTCGAAGGCCTGCGCTACCGGGAGGGCCTCAACGCAGTAGCCATCGACGGTGGCATGGCCAACAACGTGATCCCCCCGAAGGCGACGCTCACCGTCAACTACCGGTTCGCACCCAACAAGACCACCGACGAGGCCCTAGCCCACCTGCGCGACGTGTTCGCGGGCCACGAGTTCCGCATCGACGACCTCTCGCCCGCCGCTCGCCCCGGCCTCGACGCGGCGCTGGCCCAGGAATTCGTGCAGGCCGTCGGCGGAGAAGCCCGCCCGAAGTACGGCTGGACCGACGTCGCCCGGTTCTCCGAGCTCGGTATCCCGGCCGTGAACTACGGCCCGGGTGACGCCCACCTCGCTCACCGACAGGACGAACGGGTCGACGTCGCAGAACTCGATCAATGCGCCGACGGCCTGCGTTCCTGGCTGAGTACACCCACCCCGTAAGAAAGGCATCCCGATGATCCCATTTCGTCGCACGCAGGGCCCGCTGGTGCTCGACGGTGCACACGCCAAACAACCCACCGCCGACCAGGCCCTCCTCGATGAGCAATACCGCTGGGAGACGGGCGACCCGTGGCGCGTGCTGCGCATCCAGGCGGAGTTTGTCGAAGGTTTCGACGCACTCGCAGGCCTGCCCCCGGCAGTGAGCATCTTCGGCTCGGCCCGCACCAACCCTGACGACCCCATGTACCAGGCGGGCGAAGAATTGGCGCGACGCCTCGTCGAGCGCGGTTTCGCGATTATCACCGGGGGTGGTCCGGGCATCATGGAGGCCGGCAACAAGGGCGCTCGGGAAGCCGACGGCACCTCGGTTGGCCTCGGCATCGAACTGCCGCATGAGCAGGGCATCAACGAGCACGTCACCCTCGGCATCAACTTCCGGTACTTCTTCGCCCGCAAGGTGATGTTCCTCAAGTATTCCCGTGGTTTCATCACCATGCCCGGTGGATTCGGCACATTCGACGAGCTCTTCGAGGCGCTCACCTTGTTGCAAACCGGCAAGGTCACGCAGTTCCCGCTCGTGCTGTTTGGCGTCGACTACTGGTCGCCGCTCGTCGATTGGCTGAAGCACACGGTCGAGGCTCGAGGCTGCATCTCACCCGGCGACACCGACCTCTTCATCCTCACCGACAACATCGACGCGGCCGTCGACGCCATGGGCGAACCCACCCCGCAGGGCAAATAATGGTGGTCATCATCGTTCTCGCGGCCTTCGCCGTGATGGCGCTCGCCGCGCTCGCCGGTACCGGGAAGTTCGGCGAGTGGATAGAGCCTGTGAACGACCGGCAGAAGGGGCGCATGCCCGACGGCCGAATCACGGCCAACAACGTCGGTGACGTGCGCATCCCTGGGGCACTGTTCGGCTATGACCGCGCCGAGGTGGATGAGTACCTGAGTTTGGTGACCAGCGGCGTGATCGTCGCCGACCCTGTCGAGTTCACCATCCGGCAGCGCGGCTACGACATGCAATTCGTCGACGAACTCATCACCAGGGTGGGCGCTGGGGAGCCGATTCCTGAGTCAGTGCCCGCCGATTTCGGCTCAGACGATAGAATGGGCACCAGTTCGGTTCAAGAGTGAGGAAACAACGATGGCAGCGATGAAGCCCCGCACCGGTGATGGCCCCATGGAGGTCACTAAGGAAGGCCGTGGAATCGTGATGCGTGTTCCCGTCGACGGAGGGGGCCGGCTCGTCGTCGAGATGAACGCCGACGAAGCCAACGCGCTCCTCGACGAGTTGCAGGCCGTGGTCGGTTGACGAATCACGCCACCTAATTGACGCCCGGCGCAGAGCATTTCGCCGGGCGTCGTTGCGTCTCAGGTCAGCCGTGCCGCTCCATGGCCTGGCGATACACGTCGACGGTTTGCCGGGCGATCGTCGCCCAGGAGAACTCGTCGATGCAGCGTTGGCGCCCCGCCTTGCCGAAGGCCTGCGCGCGTGAGGCGTCGCGCACCAACTCGTTCACTTTGACCGCGAAATCCTGCTCGAACGCCTGCACGAACGCTGGGTCGTCGCCTCGCGCCGGATCGTAGGGCACGAGCAAGCCGGTCTCCCCGTCGTTCACCACCTCAGGAATGCCGCCGACGGCGGATGCGACGACGGGCGTCTCGCAAGCCATCGCCTCGAGGTTGACAATGCCAAGCGGCTCATACACCGACGGGCAGGCGAACACCGTCGCGTGGGTGAGCACCTGGCGCACCGATGCGCGCGGCAGCATCTCCTGCACCCACAGCACCTTCGCTGACCGCTGGCGCTGCAACTCGTCGAAGGCCTGCTGGAACTCGGCAGCAATCTCGGGGGTATCGGGTGCGCCTGCGAGCAGCACGAGCTGGACGTCCTCGTCGAACTCCTGTGCCGCCCGCACCAGATGCACGAGACCCTTCTGGCGGGTGATGCGCCCGACGAACGCTACGTACGGCTTGTCGAGGTCGATCCCGAGGCTCCCGACGACATCCGTCCCCGTATCCGGGCGGAACTCGTCGGTGTCGATGCCGTTTTTCACCACAAAAGTTTTCGACGGGTCCAGTTCCGGGTAGCTCTCGAGCACGTCGCGGCGCATCCCCTCGGAGACGGAAATCACGGCGTCGGCGGCTTCGTAGGCGGTGCGCTCGGCCCAGCTGGACACGCGGTAGCCGCCGCCCAGCTGCTCGGCCTTCCACGGCCGGTGGGGCTCGAGCGAGTGCGAGGTGACAACGTGCGGAACGTCGAGCATGAGCCCGCCGATGTGGCCCGCCATGTTGGCGTACCAGGTGTGCGAGTGCAGAATCTGCGTATCCGGGGCGAGTGCGGCGACCATCGAGAGATCAGCACCGAGCACGCGCAGGGCCGCGTTGGCGCCGTCGGGGAACGTTTCTGCGTGCGCGGTGGCTCCGTCGCGAGGCTCGCCCATGCAGTGCACATCGACGTCGATGAGCTTACGCAGTTGCGGAACGAGTTGCGCGACGTGCACCCCAGCGCCTCCGTAGATGGACGGGGGGTACTCACGGGTCAACAGGGACAGCTTGAATGTCATGAGTGCATCGTCCCAGATTTGGGGCACAAATGTTGGCGAAGCAGCGAGTCAGGCTCGAAATGCGCGCAATTTCGGAAAACGTGAAAAAACGAGCGCGGATGCAATAAGTTCGTTGTCATGGTGACACGCTCGAAGATTCTGTCTATCGTCCTCGCGGGTGGCGAAGGAAAGCGTCTGATGCCACTGACGTCGGATCGCGCGAAACCGGCAGTGCCGTTCGGCGGCACCTACCGACTGATCGACTTCGTCTTGTCGAACCTCGCCAACTCGGAGCTGCGCCAGATCGCGGTGCTCACCCAGTACAAATCGCACTCACTCGACCGACACATCTCGATGACGTGGCGGTTCTCGACGATGCTTGGCAACTACGTCGCCCCGGTTCCCGCGCAGCAGCGGCTGGGGCCGCGCTGGTACCAGGGCAGCGCCGACGCCATCTTCCAGTCGCTGAACCTCATTAGCGACGCCGAACCCGACTATGTGGTGGTGTTCGGTGCCGACAACATCTACCGCATGGACATCAAGCAGATGGTGGACGCCCACATCGATTCCGGGCTGAGCGCCACCGTCGCAGGCATCCGCGTGCCCCGTCGGGAGGCGAGCGCCTTCGGCATCATCGACGCTGGCGCCGACGGCAAGATCCGCCAGTTCCTGGAGAAGCCAGCCGACCCGCCCGGCCTGCCGGATTCCCCCGACGAGTCGTTCGCGTCGATGGGTAACTACGTGTTCAGCGCCAAGCAGCTCACTGAAATGCTGCGCGCCGACGCCGAAAACCCCACCTCGCGGCATGACATGGGCGGCGACATCATCCCGGCGTTCACCGAACAGGGTGAATCGCAGGTGTACGACTTCAAAGCCAACGTCGTCCCAGGATCGACAGAGAAAGACCAGGACTACTGGCGCGACGTGGGCACCATCGACGCGTTCCACGAGGCGCACATGGACCTCGTCTCCGTCGACCCGGAGTTCAACCTCTACAACTCCGAGTGGCCCATCTGGACGTCGCAGGTGCAGGCCCCCGGCGCCAAGTTCGTCATCCGAGGGCGCGCAGAGGATTCCATCGTCACCTCGGGCTGCATCATCTCCGGCGGCGAGATCGACCGCTCAGTGCTGAGCCCGCACGTGCACGTCGATAAGTGGGCGCAGGTGTCCGACTCGGTGCTCATGGACAAGGTGCGCATCGGCAAGAATGCCGTCGTTCGGCGCGCGATTCTGGATAAGAACGTTGTGGTGCCCGACGGGGTGCAGATCGGCGTCGATCACGAGCACGACCGCGCTCGTGGGTTGAACGTGTCTGCGGGCGGCGTCGTCGTCGTCGAGAAGGGCATGGTCGTTCCGCGCGACTGAGCTGTGGTAGCCCTCGCCCGGTGTGGCGAGGGCCAGGTCCGCTAGTTCTTGCTGGCGAGCAGCAAGCCGTTACCGACTGGAAGCACCGCCTGCGTGTACTCCTCGGAGAGGTTGATGGCCTCGAGCGCTTCACGGATGATGATCGTCTCGTCCGACTCGTCGTCGGCGTTGGGCACCCGGTTGAACCACAGCACGTCGTGCACGATGAGCAGCCCGCCAGGGCGCAGGAGCCTTCCGGCGGCCGCGATATATTCGACGTACTCGAGCTTGTCGCCGTTGATGAACGCGATGTCGTAGGCGCCATCGCGCAGCTTCGGCAACACGTCGATGGGGGAGCCAGCGATGAGGCGGAATCTCGAATTCTGGACGCCTGCATCGGTGAAGACCTTGCGGGCATCGAGCTGGTTTTCCGTCTCGGCATCGATCGAGGTGAGTACGCCGTCCGTGCCCATTGCCTCGAGGAACGCCATGCCGGAGGCGCCGTGCTGCGTGCCTACCTCGACGACGTTCGTCGCGCCCATCGCCTTCGTGATGGTAGCGAGCGTGGCGACTACGCCGGTGCTGACGGGAACCCGTCCGTTCACGATGGCCTCGTCGCGTGCCGCGCGGACGGCATCCGATGGGGATACGTAGTCTTCGGCCCAGTCCCACGTCGCGGTGGTGGGCGCGCTCAGTTGCGTTGGAGTAGTCACGCAGCCAATCGTAGTCGTCTCGCCACCTGAATGCGCGTACGCACTAGAATGACAGGCACGTCCACCCCAGGGAGGAACCGATGACCGAACAGCTCGAGCCGATTTTCGGGCGGATCATGACGGCCATGGTCACGCCGTTCCGTGATGATCTCTCACTGGACCTCGATGCGGCCGTCACGCTTGCGAAGCACCTCGTCGATGACCTCGGCAACGACGGACTTGTCATCAACGGTACGACGGGTGAGTCACCCACCACTACCGACGCCGAGAAGCGCGACCTGCTGGCGGCCGTCGTCGAAGCTGTGGGGGATAGGGCGAGCATCGTCGCAGGCATCGGCACCAACGACACCCACCACACGATTGGGCGCGCCGAGGAGGCCGCTGAGCAGGGCGCCGACGGGGTGCTCGTCGTGACTCCGTACTACTCCCGCCCGCCAGCAGCCCAGCTTGAGCAGCACTTCAGAACCGTCGCGGACGCGACCGATCTGCCGTGCATGCTCTACGACATTCCGCACCGCTCGGGCTTGCCCATCCCGGAAGACATGCTGATCCGACTCGCCGAACATCCCCGCATCGTCGCGGTGAAAGACGCCAAGGGCGCTATCGCGTCGAGCTCTGTGGTGATGTCGCAGACAAACCTGCAGTACTACGCCGGCGACGACGCCATGCTGCTGCCGCTGCTGGCTGTGGGTGGTGTGGGCGTGGTGGGCACGTCGACGCACTTCACAGCGAAGATTGCCCGCCAGATCACCGAGGCGTTCCTGGCTGGCAAAGTGCGAGAAGCAACGGAACTCAACCGCTTCGCGTTGCCTGCGTTCACCGGCGTATTCGCGTCCCAAGGTGTGATGATGGTGAAGGCCGCGCTCAATGCGCGCGGCATCCACGTCGGCCCGTGCCGTCCGCCCATGGGGGATGTCACCGACGAGCAACTGCAAGGCTTCCTGCGGGTACTCGACGCACATTTCGCGTTCGAACGCGTTGACGCGTGAGCGTGGGAACAAACCCATTCATTGGTTCGTTGTAGTTGATGCACAGGTTCCTCACAGGAAACCGTGGTGAAGTAGAAGACATGGAGCACCAGATGAACGACGCTGCGACGGCCGAATGGGTCGCGCCGACGTGGCAAGAGCTCGTGCGCGATCACTCCGCACAAGTCTACCGCTACGCGCTTCGTCTCACTGGTAACCCTCACGACGCCGAAGACCTCACGCAAGAGGTGTTCGTGCGCGTGTTCAAGTCGATTCATACCTTCAAACCGGGCACGCTGTCTGGCTGGTTGCATCGCATCACCACGAACCTGTTCCTCGACCAGGCCCGTCGTCGTCAGAAAATCCGCATGGATTCGCTGTCCACCGCACCGGAGCAGATCTGGGGGCTCAGCGAAGCCCCAGAGAACGTGCACCTCGACGGCCAATTCGACGCCGACGTCGCCGCCGCGCTCGCCGCGTTGAAGCCTGAATATCGCGTAGCCGTCGTGCTGTGCGACGTCGAGGGCCTGAGCTACGAAGAGATCGCCCAAGTCTTGGACGTCAAGCTCGGTACGGTTCGCAGCCGCATTGCCCGCGGCCGCTCACAGCTCCGGAAGGCGCTGAAGCATCGTGCACCTGCCGAGGGACGTTCGCGGTTCCTCGGGGTTGCCTGACGTGTCGCATGGCTGTGGGAGATTTCACGACGATCTGTCGAGCTTCGTCGACGAGACACTGACGCCTAGACGATGGGACGAGGTCGCGGTTCATCTGGCCGGATGCACTGGGTGTCGTAAAGAAACCGCGGAGATCCGGGAGCTGCGCTCGGCGCTGTCCAATTCGCGCAGTGTCGACGTCGATGCCCCCGCGTCGCTGGCTGATCGACTCGAGGCCATCGCCGGTGATGATTCCGACGTGCCTATTTATTGGGGGAGCGACGGGCCGTCGACGCTACCCTCGAAACGGCGAAGGAGGAAGCGATTCGTGCTGCAGGGCTCTGCAGCGGTGCTCACCTTCGCGATGGGCGTGGCTGTCCTGGCGGTGATGTTGGCCCCTGGTCCGCGCCGGCTGGACGACACCGTCGACGTAGCGCGCGAGCAGTTCGCGCAGCAGATCACAGCCGTGAACGTGCAGGAATCCGTGGGCGCGTTGCTCCTTGCCCAAGACAAGGGCGCGCAGTTCCCCGTCGTGCAGCACGCCGAGGTGTACGGCATCCCGTCCGCGCCGGCCCTTCCCATCTCACGAACCGCAGCCGACTCCATGCTCTCGCGGGGAGCGACGTCGTACGTCGGGCTGGGCGGTGTGCAGGAGGTGTACGTTGCGACCGACGATGGTGGATACGTGCGCGGCAATGTGGCCGTCACCCACGTGGCTGGGCAGGGCTCTGAACTGGTGGTGTTTGACCGCGACGGCAACCGATTCTCGTCGAACTTCGCGCCCGACTACCTCGAAGGCGTCATCGAAGCCCCCGACAGCTGGGACTTCTACGTCTACCCGTCTACGGTGCAGCTCGCCGGGCGCCCGGCGATGGAGCTCGAAGCACGCCGCGACGACGCCGTCGTCGCCCGCTGGTGGCTCGACATCGCCACCGGCATCACGTTGCGCAGCGAACGGTTTGGGGCATCCGAGCAGCCGACCATCGTCTTTGGCTACGGAGAAGTGCGAGTGGGTGAAATTGCGCTGTCCGAGGACGCTCCGCGTACGGTGTCGCTGTCGAAGGCCACGGCGAGCGGTGCGCGCGGGTGGTGCGTCGGGCTGAAGACCTGCCCTTATGAGCTCGCCGGGTTGCCGCTGGTGGCGTACTCGTCGACAAACACGCAAGGCGAGCAGGCGATGAGCCTGGTGTACTCGAACGGGTTCCAGACGCTGAGCGTGCGTTGGATGGAGGGGAAGCTGGCCGAGGGTGAAGCTGTGAGCGCAGCAGCCGCGACGGGGCTCCCTTCGGTGACTGCGTGGCAGGCGGGGCGTGGCGTGGTGTCGGTCACGACGAACGGCAGCCAGAAGCTGCTCGTGGAGGCCGTCGAGGAGTTACCTGACCGTGCGCCCTACGACCGCGGGGTTGGTGCGCGGCTCGTCGCAGGCTTGGGCCGACTCACAGGCCTCGGCTGATTCGGTAGCATTTCGTTCATGTTTGGGATTGATGCGGTCGAACTCGTCTTGATCCTCGTGCTTGCCGTGCTGCTGTTCGGGCCCGAGAAACTTCCGCAGTTTTCACGGAAGGCGGCTCGTGTCTACGTCTATCTGCGAGGCATCGCGAATAACACGCAGAACACGCTGCGCGACCAGCTTGGCCCCGAGTACGCTGATCTCGAACTCGCCGACCTGAACCCCAAAGCGTTTGTGAAGAAGCACCTCAGCCAAGAGGTCGCCGCCATCGAGGAAGCCAAGCGCGAAATCGAGGAGATGCGCCAGCAGCTGGAAGAAGCCACGCAGAAGGTGGAGAGTGAGGTCGATGGGGCCAAGGAGGCGGCGCATGCCGCAGTGAGCTCCAGTGCCGACGCGCCGGCCGCCACCTGGGAGGCCCCTCCCTTCGACGACGAGGCGACGTAGGCCTCTGCCGCCCCCGACCGTCGAGTAGGTGGTGCACCCTGACCGTCGAGTAGGCGGCGCCCACCCTCCGACCGTCGAGTAGCGGCCTGCGCCCACCCCTGACCGTCGAGTAGGGCCGGAGGCCCGTATCGAGACGCGGTGACGGGGTTTCGATACGCCCGCTGTGCGGGCTACTCAACCACCGGGGTGGGCGGCTACTCAACCACCGGAGTGGGCGGGCGGCTACTGGCGCGGGGTCAGGTTGAGGCGCTGCCCGAGCAACGATGGCTTACGGGTGAGCAGATCGTCGGCCAACTTCGTGATCGCCTGTGCCGAGGCGTGGTCGGGGGCAGAGTCGACGACAGGGGTGCCGCGGTCGCCGCCGGCGAGGAGTTGCTCGTCGAACGGAACCTGCGCGAGCACCTCGACCGGGTACCCGACACGCTCAGAGAGCGCCTCAGCCACCAGCGCGCCGCCGCCGGATCCGAACAGCTCCAGGCGCTCCGTCTCGCCACAATGTGAACAATGATGCTCGAGGTAGGCCATGTTCTCGACCACACCCAGCACCCGCTGCTCCATGATGTGCGCCATGGTGCCGGCGCGCTCCGCGATCTCCCACGCAGCCTGCTGCGGGGTGGTCACGACGAGCACCTCGGAGCCGGGGATCTTCTGCCCGAGGCTCATCGCGACGTCGCCCGTGCCTGGAGGAAGATCGAGGAGGAGGTAGTCGAGGTCGCCCCAGAACACGTCGGTGAGGAGCTGCGTGAGCGCGCGGTCGAGGATGGGGCCGCGCCATGCCACCACCTGGTCGCGCGACTGCTTGAGCATGCCCATCGAGATGACCTTCAGCCCCTCGAGTGCAGGCACGGGGAGGATCATGTCGTCGACGACGGTGGGGCGGGCGTCGCCGAGGCCCAAGAGGTCTGGGATGGAGTGGCCGTAGATGTCGGCGTCGAGGATGCCGACGGAGCGCCCAGCCTTCGCCAGCGCGACGGCGAGGTTCACCGTCACCGACGACTTGCCCACGCCGCCCTTACCGGAGGACACGGCGATCACCTTCGTGAGGTTGCCGGGCTGCGCGAACGGGATGACGCGCTCGGGTTCGCCGCCGCGCAGCATCTGGCGCATGGCCTCGCGCTGCTCGTCGTTCATCACGCCCAGTTCGACATCGACGCTGGTCACGCCGTCGATGGGTTCGACGGCGGCGCGCACGCGCTGGGTGATCTCGGAGCGCATCGGGCACCCCGACACGGTGAGCAGCACACGCACGAACACGTGACCCTCGTCGGTCGCGTCGATCTCGTCAACCATGCCCAGATCGGTGATGGGACGACGAATTTCGGGATCCTCGACGCCGTGGAGTGCTTCGCGGACAAGCGGAAGAAGTGGGTTTTCAGTCACCATCTCAGTCTGTCATGGATCGTGGAAGGATCAAGCGGAGAGGGGGCCGCGTCGCCCGTCGAGCGCATCCCCGAGGAACACGAACGACGCACCGACGAGCGCCAACAGCCACACCTGGCCGAGGGCTGCGATCACCACGACGATCGGTACCACGACGACTTTCAACATGAAGCGCTCTTGCAGGGCAAGGCTACGCCGCGACCCTGGAGTCAGCAGCACCCACCACATACCGGCGTACGAGACGCCGAAGACGACGGCGATCACAATTGCCACCCAGCCGTGTCCGCCGATGGTGGACAGCGAATAGGCGCCCGTGGCGAGGAGGACGAGGTGCCCGATGAGCGAGAGGAGCGCGAACCAGCGGATGCGCACCGGGGCGTCGGCTTCGTCGGGAAGCTTAGGCGTTGACATCATCGGCCTCCGGCTGTTGACGGGCGTCGAGTTCGTTGAGGAGGTCGCGCAGTTCGGTGCGCAGCTCGGAACGGACGAAATCGCGAGTAGCGAGCTCGCCCAGGTTCATGCGAATCGCGGCGATTTCGCGGGCGAGAAAATCCATGTCGGCACGTGACTGGGCAGCGAGGCGACGGTCCTCGTCGAGGCTGATTTTGTCACGATCCTCCTGGCGGTTTTGGGCCAGCAGAATCAGCGGCGCGGAGTACGAGGCCTGCGTCGAGAAAAACAGATTGAGCAAGATGAACGGGTACGGATCCCATTTCAAGCCGTAGATGCCGACGAGGTTCAGCGCCACCCAGGCCACGACGATGACCGTCATGTAGACCAGGAACTTGGCGGTGCCCATGAACCGCGCCACCGCCTCGGCAAACAGGCCGAACGTCTCCGAATCGAGCTGCACCTTCGGGAAGAATGAACGTTTCCCGTCGCGTGGTTTCGAGAGATCAACCTCAGCCATGGTCTACCTCCTCACGTCGATCGTCGGACGGTTCCTCACCGTCCATCTGGTCGCCGCGCCAGTCGTCGGGGAGCATATGGTCGAGCACATCGTCGACGGTGACCGCGCCGACGAGCTGCCCCGCGTCGTTGACGACCGGCGCCACGACGAGGTTGTACGTCGCGAAGTACCGGCTCACCTGCGCCAGCGGGGTGCTCGTATGCAAGGGCTCGAGCGTCTCATCCATCATGGTGGCTACCATCAGGGTCGGCGCCTCGCGCAGCAGGCGCTGGGCGTGGATGGCGCCAATGTACTTGCCAGTAGGGGTTTCGACGGGGGGTCGGGCCACGAACACCATCGACGCGAGCGCCGGGGTGAGGTCTTCGTTGCGCA
This sequence comes from uncultured Tessaracoccus sp., assembly GCF_947286155.1. Lineage (GTDB taxonomy): Bacteria > Actinomycetota > Actinomycetes > Propionibacteriales > Propionibacteriaceae > Arachnia. The sequence continues at coordinate 14,750 of NZ_CAMYPD010000025.1, read as the reverse complement.
CGTATGCGAGGGCTTGCGCCACCGTCGCATCGCTCTCGAGAATCACCGGCTCGGGGGTCATCATGCCGCCAGCAGTGAACTCGCCGTAGACCAGGAGCCGCCGCACGTCGGAGGCATCCTCAGGCTCCATGTGCTGCAGCAGATCTTCGGCGACGGCGGCCGGCAGGTCTCGGATCAGGTCGGCGGCGTCGTCGGGGTCCATCTCTTCGAGCACGTCGGCGGCGCGCTCGGTGTTCAACGCCGAGATCACCTCGATCTGCTCGTCCTCCGGCAGCTCCTCGAGCGCCTCGGCCAACATGTCGTCCTCGAGCGCGTCGAGCACTTCGCCGAGCTGGCTCGGGTCCATGTCGTGCAGCTCTTTGGCGATGTCAGCGGGATTCATGTCGGCGAATTCCGCGACGAGGTTCGCCGTCGTGCGCCCCCGCGTGGCTTTGAGTGCGGGGACTTCTTTCCAAGAGACCACCTTCGGCTCCGACTTGCCGCCGAAACCAAACCGGCCCACCTTGGTGACCCGCCGGATGGCCACCTGGGAGAGCTCCCACTCGTGGCTGCGGAACTCGTTCATGGAGACGTCAAGAATGGTGGTGGTGCCGTCGCCGCCCTCGAGCGGGCGGTCGAACAGGTCGGCGGCGACGAGGAGTTCCCCTTCGCGGCGCTGAAACTTTCGGGTGTCGATGGTGCCTTGGATCGACACCTGGTTGCCCGTGATGTGGTGCACGCGAACCATGGGAATGAAGATGCGCTGCTTCGCGAATAGCTCGACGACAAGGCCTTTCACCCGCGGCGCGCGGCCGTCGGCCCGGATGTAGCAGATGATGTCGCGGATGCGGCCGACCTGACTGTCGGAGGCGTCGACGAGGGGCAACCCGATCACACGCGAAATGAACACCTGCTCCATGAGCACCAATCTAGCGGTTGGGCCGCTGGGCCAGAACAATGCCTGCGGGCGACGCTGTCCGAAAAACTGCAAAACTCGCCAACAGCTGAGCCTCTCCCGCGTGAGCCAAGCGTGAGGCGTTGCACTGTTGGCGAGTTTTGCAGTTTGTGTCAGCAGTACCCGGCGCCGGAGTTATCCACAGCCTAGAAATTCGTCCTTCACCTACGTGGAGAATTCCGGTGAAGTGTGGGTATGCACGCAGAACTTCGCAGGCTCATCGCTGAGGATGGCGCCATCGCACGCAGCCAGCACCCTGAGCTGCACAACCCCATTCGCCATGCGGTGCAGGCGGGGCAACTCGTCCCACTGCTTCCGGGCACATACTCGGTGGAGTGCTCGTTCACCACACTCGTGGCGGCGGTCAGGTTATGGGACCCCGACGCCGTATTCACCGGGGCCACAGCAGCCAAGCTCAGCTGGTGGGACGAACTCCCGACGGACACGGTGCAGGCCATCTCTCGACGTAGAACCACCCGCGAGGTGCCTGGGCTCCGTCTCACTCGGGGCACCGTCGAGCCATCCGTCGTCTTCGAACATGGGGGCCTACGGCTCGTGCACCCCGCATGGAGTGCGCTGGAGCTCACCGACGAACTGGGCGGCGAAGCCATCGACGAGGCTCTGCGCCGACGAGCCACCTCGCTGCCGGCCATGCGTTGGGCGCTCGGGCAGATGAGCGATCGCCCGGGCAACACGGAGCGCCGAAGGCTATTGCTCGAATCCAGGGATGAGCCGTGGTCGGAGCTCGAGCGGGACGGTCATCGTAGGCTGCGGCGTGCGCGGCTCACCGGCTGGAAGGGGAACTACCGGATCGTGCTGCCCAATGGTTCCGTGCGCTACGGAGACATCGTGTACGAAGAGCCTCAGCTCGTGGTGGAACTCGACTCGTGGACACACCACTCCTCGCGTGAGGCGTTCGTCGATGATCGGCGGAAGGATGTCGAGCTCACTCTCCAGGGCTGGACGGTGCTGCGCTTTACCAAGGACACCATGGACGACCTGGTGCCCTCGGTGCGCGCGGCACTGCAGATGCTGAACGCTGGCCCGCCGCGATGAACTGCGAAACTCGCCATCAGTTGAGCCTCTCCCACGTGCCTCCAGCGTGAGGCGTTGCACTGATGGCGAGTTTTGCAGTTCATCGCAGGGCAATAGCGGCCGCGCGGAACCCGCCACAGCACCTGTGGAAGGATTGGTCTGACCGACGCTAGGGAGGATCTATGTGCCCCGGGCAACCCTCATCCGACGACGCCACCCACCCCACTCGCACGCGGCGGCGCCGGCTGCGTGACCAAGTAGCGTTCGTCTGGCTCTTCGCCCTACTCGTGGTGATCGGGACGCATGTGTGGGTGCCGCAGGCCACGTGGCTGATGATTCACCTGGTGTTGCTGGGCGCCTTGTCGCACTCGGTGCTCGTGTGGAGCGAGCACTTCGCCCACACGCTGCTGCGCTATACCCCAGATGACCAAGCCAAAGCTGGTCAAGCGTGGCGCATAGCGCTGCTGGCCGCCGGTTCCTTGCTCGTGTTCATCGGGTATCCCGCCTCGTGGTGGTGGGTGCTTGCCGTCGGTGCGACGCTGGTGGTAGCAAGCATCATCTGGCATTGCATGCACCTGGCGCACGTCGCGAAGCGGGCGCTGCCTTCCCGATTCCGAGTAGTGATCCGCTACTACGTGGCAGCCGCATGCCTGTTTCCGGTCGGCATCGCGCTGGGAGCAACCCTTGCGTTCGGCATCCCGGAGCCCTGGTTTGGGCGGCTGCTGACCGCGCACATCATGGTGAACGTCGGTGGCTGGATAGGGCTTACCGTGACGGGCACGCTGGTGACGTTCTGGCCGACGATGGTGCGAGCCAAAATGGACGATCGCGCGCCGCGCCTGGCCGTGCAGGCGCTGCCGGTGCTCGTCGGGGCGGTGCTGCTAGGGGCGACGGGCTCCCTCGCGGGGGTGCGTGTGTTGGCGGTGGCGGGCCTGGTCGCCTACCTTGCCGGTTTGTTGTGGTGGGGGCGCGCATTGTGGGCGCCGGTTGCGCGCAAAGGCATCCGCGAATTTGCGCCGGCGTCCGTCGGATTGGCACTGTGCTGGGCTCTCGTCGCGTTGTGCTGGGTGACATGGCAGGTGGCAACTGGCGACGGATGGGCTGCCGCGTCGGCAAGATTCCCTCTGATCGGTGGGGTGATCGCCGCTGGTTTCGGCGCGCAGATTTTGATCGGTGCGCTCACTTATCTCATCCCCTCGGTGATTGGTGGCGGGCCTTCGGTCGTGCGGGCTGGCCAGTCGGTGCTGCACCGCTGGACCACCTTCCGCATCGTGGTGCCCAACGTCGCTCTCGTGTTGTGGTTGGCGCCGGTGCCGTCGTGGGTGAAAGTGGCCAGCTCCGCGGTCGGTGTGGTCACGCTGGCGATGTCCCTGCCCATCCTGATCCGCGGCGCCTACGCCAGTGTGCGCGCCGCCCGCGCCAAGCGTGCAGGCGACGAAGTGCCGGCGGCCCAGGTACCGACGGCGTGGACGGCTCGCGGGCTCCTCGCGGCAGGCCTCGCGCTCGCGTTAGCCGTGGCGGTTGGTATCGCGGTGGACCCCGGTGCTGCCGGGCTCCGCAGCCCACGTGGCGGCGGGAACGTCGTCGCGACGGGGGAGACCACGCGGGTGGAGGTGACCGTCGAAGGGATGAGTTTCGTGCCAAGCCGGGTGGAGGTGCCGGTGGGGAATCGTCTGGTCGTGCATCTGCGCAATACGGGTGATGACGCGCACGACCTCACCATCGGTGGGGCGCATTCCGGCAGGCTCGCGCCCGGTGAGGAAGCGGAGGTGGACGCTGGGGTAATAGGCGCTGACATCCAGGGCTACTGCACCGTCGCCGGACACAAGCAAATGGGGATGACGTTCGACGTGGTCGCCACCGGGGCCGACGCCGACGAGCACCCAGGCCACACAGCCACAGCTCCGACGGCGGTCCCACCCGTTGCGGGGGCTACGTTGCCGTCGGCGGTGGATCCGAAGCTCCCGCCCCTCTCCGACGAACGGGTGCATCGCGCCACATTCACCGTTACCGAAGTGCCGCTCGAAGTAGCACCGGGGCTGTGGCAGACCCGCTGGACGTTCAACGGGGCTTCCGTGGGGCCGACGCTGCGCGGCAAGGTGGGCGACGAGTTTGAAATCACGCTGGTAAATGAGGGGTCGATGGGTCACTCCATCGATTTCCACGCCGGCGTCCTCGCCCCCGACGAGCCGATGCGCACCATCCAGCCGGGCGAACGTCTGGTGTACCGGTTCACCGCCGAGCGCGCTGGCATCTGGATGTACCACTGCTCCACCATGCCCATGAGTACACACATCGCTGCGGGGATGCACGGGGCGGTGGTGATCGAGCCGGACGGCCTCGACCCCGTGGATCACGAGTACGTCATGGTGCAGTCCGAGCTGTACCTCGGCAACGCCGCGCGCTCCGCCGACGACGCGACGGAGATCGACGCCGACAAGTTGGCTGCGGAGAAGCCCGACCGTGTCGTGTTTAACGGCGTTGCCGACCAGTACGCGCAGCACCCGCTACGGGTGCGAGCAGGCGAGCGCGTGCGGTTCTGGGTGCTTGACGCCGGCCCCAACCGAGCGCTGTCATTCCACGTTGTGGGCGGGCAATTTGACACCGTGTGGGAGGAAGGACGCTACCTCATCCGCCAGGGCAAGTCCGCCGACGGTGGTGTCGACGGCGGGGCCCAGGTGCTGCCGCTTCTCGCCGCGCAGGGTGGCTTCGTCGAACTCACATTCCCGGAACCCGGGCACTACCCCTTTGTGAACCACATCATGCTCGACGCCGAGCGCGGCGCGCGGGGCATCGTCGAGGTGACGGGCTGAACTTAGTGCCCCAGGCGGGTGTCTCCGTCGGTGATGTCGTACACCGACCAGTGCTGCTGCCGGAGCCGCCGGAAGAAACTGCGGATGATGTCGGCGACGGTACCCGGCGCGGCGACGGTCACCTGATGGGCGACGTCGGGCACGACGCGCATGTCCGCCCCGGGTGCCGATTCCAGCACCACTTCGAGGTCTGCGATGGGATGCGACTCATCCTTCTCCCCGGAGATCAGCATGATGGGGGTGTAGAGCTTGTGGAGGTCGCCCCGGAAGTCGTAGGTGGCGAGGCAGCGGCAGAGCTGCGCGTACGAGTGGTCGTCGGATGCGGCGAGGCCTTCCATGATGGCCGCCACCTTGCCGGGCTCCTCCGCGACGAAGTCGGGCGTGAACCAGCGGTCCTGGGTGCTCGTGACGAGGCTGACGGTGCCGTCGCGTTCGACGAGTTCCGCGCGCTCGAGCCACGTTTCGGGCGTGCCGATGGTGGCGGCCGAAGCGACGACGATGACGCCCTCCAGCAGGTCACTGTGGTCGCGGGCGAGGTACATGCCAAGCGCACCGGACAGGGACAGCCCGGCGAAGAACGTCGACCTGTCGGGGAAGTGCTTGATGATGCCTTCGACGGTCTCGGCGAGCGACGCGGCCAGGGCCTCCATCGTCGGCTCCATCGCGTCATTCCATGGCGCCCCCATGCCCTGGCCGGGCAGGTAACAAAACACCACGACGGCGTCCTTGGCGAGGTGCCCTGCCACCTGGTTCCACTGGTGTGCGGTGTCGCCGCCCAGGCTGCCAGCGACGATGAGGAGGCGGTCAGCGTCGGAATCGGGGTTGTATGTGTGCCACGTCAGTTCCATACCAATAACTTACCTGCACCCAAACTCCCGGGCGCGCGAGGTAGGGAAAACGCATGCACCCGACTAGGCTTTCTTCCATGATGAAGCTCCCGGTTGTACGACCCACGCGAGGTGTTGCCTGATGCGACGCCGCACTATACTGTCCGTTCTCAGCGCCCTCGCGGCGGGCACCACGCTGGCTGCCTGCGGCGGTGACACCACCTCCGACGAGGCCTCCGAGGCTCCCTCCTCCGACGAGGCCCCCACCGCGGTGCCCGACAGCCGGAAGGCGCCCACCGTCGAAGTGCCCGAGGGCAACCCGCCGGCTGAACTCAAGATCGAAGACGAGATTGTGGGCGGCGGCGCCGAAGCCACGAAGGGGAGCACCCTCCAGGTGCACTACGTCGGCGTCTCCTGGAGCACAGGTGACGAATTCGACTCGTCGTGGAAGCGCGGCGAGCCACTGGAATTCCAGGTTGGCGCAAACATGGTGATCCAGGGCTGGGACGAGGGCCTACAAGGTATGAAGGTGGGCGGCAGGCGTCGCATCACCATCCCGCCCGAGATGGCATACGGTAGCGAAGGTGTGGGTGGCGTGATCGGCCCGAACGAGACGCTGATCTTCGTCTGCGACCTGGTCTCGGTCCAGTAGCAGGTGCGGGCGACGCGTCAGTCGAAGTGGCGTGCCCGGTAGCCGGGCATATCCGCGAGCGTGTCCTTCGCTTGCTGGGCCATGTTGTGCTCCACCAGCACCTCGTATTTACCTGCGACGGTTTGGCTCATCGAGTCAAAATCTCGTTTACCCTGCGTGAGCGAGTAGCCGAGACCGGCGGTGAGCACGCCCATGACGATGCCGAGAGCCAAGCCCATCGTCAGTAGCGGCAGGGGGTTGTCGCCGCCGAAGACCAGCATGAGCAGTAGGCCGAGGATCATGCCGGTGGTGATGCCGGAGAGTGCGCCCTGGCCGAGCACGCGTCCCCACGTGCGGCGTCCGACGACGCGCTCCACCAGGCGCAGATCGGTGCCGACGATGAGCACGTTCTGGACGGGGAAGCCCTTGTCAGACAGGAAATCCACCGCAGCCTGGGCATCTTCATAGTGGGTGAATTCCCCCAGCGATTGGGGGAATTGCAACCGAAAACGCTCCTGCATTCTGCCGCGCATGGGTCTGCCGCCGTTCACCGTCATGTCTCCAGGCTAGCCGGTGTGGACGAAGGGGCAGGTGCATCGAGTACCAAACTGCAAAACTCGCCATCAGTTCGAGACCTCACGCATGGTCTACCCGTGACGCTTCCCGCTGATGGCGAGTTTTGCAGTTTTGATGAGGGTACCCGTGGGTCCGTTCGGCCCGTCAGCCCTGCAGGCGCGCGAACCAGGCCTCGACGTCGTCCGCGGTGCGGGGGAACGCGTCGCTCAGCACGACGGGGCCGTCCTCGGTGATGAGCACGTCATCTTCAATACGCACTCCGATGCCGCGGTACTCCTCGGGCACGAGCAGGTCGGTGGACTTGAAGTAGATGCCCGGTTCGACCGTGATGATCATCCCCGGCTGCAGGGTGCCCTCGCGGTAGTCCTCGCGCGACGCGTGCGCGCAGTCGTGCACGTCGAGCCCGAGGTGGTGCGACGTGCCGTGCACCATCCAGCGACGGTGCTGTCCGCCCTCTTCGGACACCGACTCATCGACGCTCACCGGCAGGATGCCCAGCTCCTCACAGAACTCGGCCACCACCCGGATCGACGCGGCGTGCACGTCCTTCCAAGGCCTGCCCGCCACGCAGGCGTCGATGCCGGCCTGCTGCGCGCACAGCACGGCGTCGTAGACCCGACGCTGTTCGGGTGTGAACGTTCCTCCGACGGGCAGCGTGCGGGTGATGTCGGCGGTGTACAGCGAGTTCACCTCGACGCCTGCGTCGAGCAGCAACAGATCGCCGTCGGCGAGGTCGCCGTCGTTGACGATCCAGTGGAGCGTGTTGGCGTGGTCGGCGCCCGCCGCGATGGTGTCGTAGCCGACGGCGTTACCCAGGTGGCGGGCGTGGAGCGCGAAGATGCCCTCAACCCACCGCTCGCCGCGCCCATTCGCCACCGCGTTGGGGAGCTCCCGGATGACCGCGTCGAAGCCCACCTTCGTGGCGGCGATGGCGCACCCCATCTCATCGATCTCGTACTGATCCTTCACGAATCGCTGCGACGAGGCGAGACGATGCAGTTCCGCGTCGGCCTCCTCGTCGGCCCCATCGCGCAGGCGGTCGACGAGCTCCGTCACCGCTGGGTCGGCCTCGCGCACGACGCGCAGGTTGTCGCGCCCGGCGAGGTATTCCTCGAGGGAGCGCACGTCGCGGCTCTCGAGGCCAGTGAGGCTCGCCATCTCATCGAGGGAGTCGCGCTGGCCCACCCACATCTCGCCGTAGCGTGCGTCGGCGTAAAACTCGCGGTCGGTGCGCGGGGCGCGCGGACGGAAGAACAACACCGACTCCGATTCGCTCACGACGAGCACCGCGTCGGGCTCCCTGTCCTCACCCAAACCCGTGTAATAGGCGAAGGCGGTGTGGGGGCGGAAGCGGTAGTCGGTGTCGTTGGCGCGCACCTTGAGCGGGCCCGCGGGGAACACCAGCGTCGCCCCTCGGTTCTGCTCGACGATGACCTCCCGCCGCTTGGCCGCCCACGGCGCCGATGCCAGCTCCGTCGGCAGTTCATCGGAATAGGGTTCCCACCCCGAGACGATGAACTTCTTGAACTTCTCCGAGTAGGGGTCGCGGCGATTGGTGTTCGAGTCACTCATGCCGGTCAGTGTAGACGCTCGCGGTGGAGCCACTACGAGCGGATGGAGGCGTCACACCTTGCGGATTGATATTTCCTCAATGTGGTGGTCGGGCCCCTTGCGCAAAATGGCGGTGGCGCGCCCCTTCGTCGGCTCGATGTTGTGGCGCAGGTTCGGGCCGTTGATTTCGTCCCACACCCCGTGTGCAAACTGGGTGGCCTGCTCGTCGTTCATGTGCAGGAATTGGGTGTAGAAATCGTCGGGTGCGCCCGTGCAGCGTCGCTTCAGCTCTAGGAAGCGTTCCGTGAACCAGCTCTTGATATCCGTCTCGTCGGCGTCGACGAACACTGAGAAATCGAAGAAGTCGCTCACTGAGAGGCCTGCGCGCCCGTCCTTCTCGACGCGCGCGGGCTGGAGCACGTTGAGCCCCTCGATGATGAGGATGTCAGGGGATTCCACAACGATGGACTCGCCCTCGATGATGTCGTACTTCGAGTGCGAATAGACGGGCGCCTCGACGTGCTCGTCGCCGGATTTCACGTCCATGAGGAAGCGCAGTAGTTTCTTGCGGTCGTACGACTGGGGGAAGCCCTTGCGGGCGAGCATGCCTCGTCGCTGCAGCTCAGCGTTGGGGCGCAGGAATCCGTCGGTGGTGACGAGGTCGACGTTGGGGGAGCCCGGCGCTTGGCGGAGCAGCTCCTGCAGCAGCCGGGAGACCGTCGATTTCCCGACGGCCACCGAGCCCGCCACCGCGATCACGAACGGCGTGCGGCGCTCGTGCAGCGCGAGGAACTTGTTGCGCTCCTCGTTGAGACGGCTGGCGTTCTCGAAGGTGAGGTAAAGCAGCTGCGTGAGCGGGCGGTACACCTCGGCCACGTCTTCGAGGCTGGTGGGGTCGCCGATGCCGCGAAGCTTGGCGAGCGTTTCCTCGTCGAGGCGGATGGACGTGAGATCTGACAGCGCAGCCCAGCTGCTGCGCTTGAGCGTGACGTACGGCTCGGCCACGAGGCCTCCTTCGCGGAAATCCGGTGTTCATACCACCCTACCGGCGCGCCCTTTGCCACCAAAAGATGTCGACAAAGCGGTACACAGCAGGATGCGTGCCGGATGTCAAGAAACGCGCAATCATGCTGTACATTTTGGGTTCATGTGCGGAATTGTTGGATATGTAGGCCCCCGAAACGCCAAGGACGTGGTGATCTCCGGGCTGAGAAGGCTGGAGTACCGCGGGTACGACTCGGCGGGCGTCGCCGTCGCCAGCGGCGGGCGCATCGAATGGCGGAAGCGGGCGGGGAAGATCGCCAATCTCGAAGCCGCCATCGAAGCGGAGCCGCTTGGCCAGTCCGACGTCGCCATCGGCCACACCCGCTGGGCCACCCACGGCGCGCCCACCGACGCCAACTCCCACCCCCACGTGGCCGGGCGCATCGCCGTCGTGCACAACGGCATCATCGAGAATCACGCCGCGCTGCGCGAGCAGTTCGACGAGGAGTTTCTCTCGGAGACCGACTCCGAGGTGGCTGCCCACCTGTTGAACCGCGAAGTGCGCTCCGGCAAGGGGCTCACGGAGGCCATGCGCGCCGTCGCGCCGCAACTTGAGGGGGCCTTCACGCTCGTCGCTATCGATGCCGAGGAGCCGCAGCGCATCGTCGCCGCCCGTCGCAACTCACCACTGGTGGTGGGCAAGGGCGAAAGGGAGTTCTTCCTCGCATCCGACGTGGCCGCGTTCATCGAGTTCACCCGCGAGGCCGTCGAGCTGGGGCAAGACCAGATCGTGGAACTCGACGCCGACGGCATCACCGTCACAGATTTCGACGGCAACCCCGCCGACTACAAGGAGTTTCACGTCGACTGGGACCTAAGCGCCGCCGAGAAGCAGGGCTTCGACTGGTTCATGCGCAAGGAAATCTTCGAGCAGCCCTCCGCCGTCGCGGACACCCTGCTCGGCCGTCAAGATGAGCGCGGGGAGCTCGTGCTCGACGAGCTCCAGATCCGCCCCGAGGAGCTCCGACGGGTGAACGAGGTGGTCATCATTGCGTGCGGCACCGCGTACTACGCGGGCTTCGTCGCCAAGTACGCCATCGAGCACTGGGTGCGCATCGCCTGCGAAGTGGAGCTGGCTAGCGAGTTTCGCTACCGCGACCCCATCGTCGACGCTGGCACGCTCGTCGTCGCCATTTCGCAGTCGGGCGAAACCGCCGACACGCTCATGGCCATCCGGTACGCCCGTGAACAGGGCGCCAAGGTGGTGGCCATCTGTAACACGAACGGCGCCACGATCCCGCGCGAATCCGACGCGGTCATCTACACCCACGCCGGCCCGGAGATTGGCGTGGCATCGACGAAGGGGTTCACCACGCAGCTGGTGGCCTGCTACCTGCTGGGCCTCTACCTGGCGCAGGTGCGCGGCATGAAGTTCGGCGACGAGATCGCCGCCATCCTCGACGAGCTGGAGCGGATGCCCGCGTTCATTCAGGGAATTTTGGACGGCGCCGAGCAGTACTACGCGCTCGCCAAGACGATCCGTGACGAGCCCTCGATGCTGTTCCTCGGCCGCCACGTCGGCTATCCCGCGGCGCTCGAGGGTGCGCTGAAGCTGAAGGAGCTGGCGTACATCCACGCCGAGGGCTTCGCTGCCGGTGAGCTCAAGCACGGCCCCATCGCGCTGATTCACGACGGGCTGCCGGTGTTCGTCGTGGTGCCTCCGGCAGGGCGCGATCAGCTGCGTGACAAGGTGATCGCCAACATCGCCGAGGTGCGGGCGCGCGGGGCGCGCACCATCGTGCTCGCGGAGGAATCCGACGACGAGGCGCGGCACAACGCCACCGATTTCCTGGCGCTGCCGCGCGTCTCGACACTGCTGCAGCCCTTGGTTGCCATCGTGCCCCTGCAGCTCTTCGCCTGCGAGATGGCTACGCTGCTCGGCCACGATGTAGACCAACCCCGCAACCTCGCGAAGTCGGTCACCGTGGAGTAACGCTGCTTGGGGGGCGCGTCGGAGCTCGGTGTTCTGGCCGCAGACGTTAGATACGCGGGGTCGACGTTGCCGGCGGTGATGACGCATTCGGTGGAGGCCACGTGTCTCCTTTATCCACGGCTCCTGGCCGCCGCAGGCACTGTGGGAGTGACCCCGTCGGGTGGAATACTGGGCTACATGACCGGCGGGTTCTTCGACGACGACTACGACCCGCTCGCCCCGATGCTGGCGGGCGAGGAGGCGTGCGCAGACTCGGAGTCGCTTGGCAGCTTCGGCCCGGGCGACGAGGATGACCCGTTGGAGCTGGGTGACGTTGACGACGGGGGTTTCGGCGACGGCATCGTGCGCATCTGGGTTGACGACGACGGCCGCCTCGAGAAGGTCCGCGTCAGCCCGTACTGGTTCAAGAAGTTGCAGGGCTCCGACACCTTGGCTGGGAGCTTCAATCAAGCGTTCCAGGTGGCCGGGATGCGGCTCGCTTCTCCGAAGGAGGCCGAGTTGCCAGACTTCGACGAGGAGCTCGGCGAGCTGCCCGAACCTACGTTCGAGAACCTCCGGATTGTGCGCCTCATGATCGAGGAGAACTCGCGACTGATCGCGGCCGCGGCGGAGGAAGCCGCGCAGCTTCCCGCGGTGCCGCAGCGCCGCCTCACCGGCCGGCACGAGGGGGCAATCGTGGTGCTCGACGCCGATGGCCGCCCCGACGAGGTCCGCTTCGACGAGGCCTGGCTTGATGAAGTCCAAGTGGGCCCGCTCGCCAACGCCGTCATGCGCGCGGCCAACAAGGCGTACGCGCAGCGCGTTCCCTCCGAACCCGACCCCCGTTTCGTTGCACTCGATGACTACCAGCACAGGCAGGAACTCCTGTTGGCCGGGTTGTTCCGTATGCTTAACCCGAAGAAGGTGAACCCATGACCGAGGCAGAGGAAATGTGGAAGGCGCTGCAGCGTCGCGCCGCGGAATCCACTATGCGTGGCATATTCGCAGAGAGTGATGATCTCGTGCACGACGACGATCTTCGCGAGAGGGCGATCAACCCCAACGCCAGTGGAGGCAAGGGCAAGAGCGGCCAGCAGGGCACGATGCCGCCGATGATGATGGGTGGTGCCGGCGGCGCTGGCGCCACCGGAGCCGGTGCGGCAGGCGCATCGGGCGCCATGGGCGCAGGTATGGGTGCGGCTGCTGGTCAGGCGGGCGCCGCAGGCGCGATGGGTGCCGGATCGATGAGTGCGCTCGGCGCCGCAGGCGCGATGCGCGGTGGCGGAGCTGGCGCAGGCGGGCTCGCGGCAGGTGGCGGTGTTGGCGCTGGTGGGCTCGGTTTAGGCAGCGGCTCGGGGCTCGGCGGCGTGCAAGCGGCGGGTGGTTCGGATGGCTCCATCCCGGACGGGTGGAAGCTTGGTGATCCGATTCTTCCCGGCGACCCCCGGCATCCGGGCGGTGATGTCGGAGCGATCATGCCCGGCGATCCCATCTATAGCAACCTCGTTCCCGGCTACATCCCCCGTGCCGGCAACCTCCCCGGTGTCGACGGCCCCGGCCTCCGCGAAGGCTTCGGCCCCGGTCCTCGCGGCGGGGGAGACGTCCCGTCGCCTAGCTTTTCCGGCCCCCACGGTGGGGGGATCAAGGCTCCTTCCTCCGGAAGCAGCCCCGACGGTCTCGGTGGCGGGGGCGTCAACCGCCTCGGTGGCATCCCGCACAAGGGCGGCATCAACGACGCAGGCGGTGTGGCAGACCCGACGAGCATGGGCGGCGCCGGTGCTCTCCGCGGCGTCGGTGGCGCGGACGGCGGCTCCGGTATCGGTGCAGGTGGCATCTCCGATGGTACGGGCGGCGGCTCCGGTGGCGGAGGCGGTGCTGGCGGCGGAGATTTCACCGTCGACTCGAGCAAGCTGCGTGATTTCGCGAAGGCCTGGGACGAGACGTCCGAGCAGGTGTCGGTTCAGATCCCTCAGATGGTGCAGCCGGAAAACTTCGGTTTCGCCGGGCCAGCCCTCCGTGAGGCGCGGGCGCTGGCGGAGAAAACCAACAAGTGGTCCGACGAGGCCTCGCGCGAGTTCTCGGGTATCGCCCAGAGATTGCGTCTTACCGCGGCGGATTATGACGAGCGGGAGCAGATTAATGCCTCGATCGGTGGACAGATGGGAGTGGCCCAGTGAGTTTCCAGCAAGCAAGCGCGGGCATCGGCGCCGGAGGGCTCCTGGCGGCTACCTCGCAGTTCCGTAGCGAGCACGCCGGGCTCATTTCGAAGGGTGAAGGCGAGTACCAACGCATTCCGGAGACGATCGGTCAGTTCGAGGCCGCGCGTGTGGCAGCAGACCAGCGTGATGCGGCGAAGTCCAGATCCTTCTGGTCCGAGTTGGGCGAGTTCAGTAAGCACGGCTTCAACTACTGGGCGGACAAAGCCCGGTTCGAGGAAGACATTGAAGAGCTCGTCGAAGGAGCGAAGCAGGCACTGGAGGAGCTTCGCAGCGAAGTGGCGAAAGCGACGGTGCACCTGGACGTTCCGGACAGGCTTCGAGCGGAGGGCCGGCAGTGGGAGCGGGTACATCGGGCGTTGCTCGAGCCTGAGGAGCGGTTGCCCGGCTTCCAGCAGATCGAGGGATGGACAGGCCAGGCCGCAGAGGTGTACCGGACAATGGCAAAGATTCAAGATCAGGCCGTCAAGGAATATGTGCCTATGGCTTTCGCGATGCGAAAGACGTTGGCGGCGGCCCAGGAGTACAACGAAGCGGTGCTCACCGCGGTGCAAGGTTCCCTGGCGAAGGCCCTCGAACAGGCACGGAAAGACGTGCCAGGAGGTCCGAAAGAGTATTACACGAACACGGCCAATTTCATCACGGCCGTCTCCCAAGCGAAACTCGAAATTCGGCGCGCGCTGAGCATGGCCAAGGCGCCGAGCGAGGCTCTGGCGGGCGAGGTGCAGCGCCAGGCAGCCTCTCCCGCGGTCATCGCCGCAGGCTGGCCGACGGGCACTTCCTTGGCGGATACTGCTGCCCGGCAGGGTGCCGGAGTGGAAGGCCGCGATCTGGACGACAGCGTCGACCTCGAAGTCTGTCTCCTGCCCGTGCAGGCAGCGGAGCGCTGAGGGCTATTCTGCCCCACAGGCTTGTTGGAAGGAGGAACATGGAGATGCGACGTATTCCCGCGCTGATCGTGGCGGTTGTGGTTTCCGCTGGGCTGGTTGCTTGTGGTCCGGGTTCGGGGGTGGGGTCTGTGGAGCCGTCGTCGTCGGGGAGGGGGCCTTCGGTGGGTGCGTCTCCTGGGGGGTCGGGGGAGTCTACGTTGCGGGCTTCGGAGTCGCCGGTGGGTCGGTCGTCGGAGGAGCCGACCGGTCCGTCTTCTGGGCCGACGGTGGTGGAGGATCCGAGGTGGCCGGCGCCGGTGTTGGTGGGTTGGGATCCGAGTT
>NZ_CAMYPD010000024.1 GCF_947286155.1 uncultured Tessaracoccus sp. | reverse complement strand
CCCGGCACTGGTGTCACTTGCCTAGCTGCGACGAGGCGTCGCCCAGAAGCAGGTGACACTTGATCCGCTCAGTTGCCGCACAGGTTGCACCTGCCCGGGGCAGGCCCAGCAACCACCGGGCAGCCGCAAGATAGATCAAGTTCGTGGTGGGTAGACGAGCCACCAACTTGATCTATGATTCAGCGTCGGCGAGCCACGCGTCGGGTTGGTACACGCAGGTCGGGTCGGAGGCGAGCGGGTCGCCCAGCATGGCGTGGGCGCGGGCCCTCGAGCCGCCGCAGATCCAGTTGAAGTCGCACACGCTGCACTTGCCGGAATAGCTCGACGGGTCGCGCAGGGCCTGCATCATGGGCGCGTTCGAGTAGATGTCGTGGAACGACTGCTCCTTCACCGATCCACAGCGGTACGGCAGGAAGCCCGACGGGTACACGTCGCCGATGTGATCCACGAACGCAAAACCCCGGCCTGAGTTCACCCCAATCGGCGGGCGCGGCGGACGTCGATCCGTCACCTCGCCCAGCAGCCGGTCGGTCTCCGCCATCAGCCACCGGTGCAGCTCGCCGCGCTCGGGCATGGGGAGCCCGGCCTGGCGGGCCTCGTCGCGTTGGATCGCCACGCGACGGTAGTTCGGCGCCTCGGTGACCTTCACCGCAATGCGGTCGGAGACGTCGTGCAACCAGTGCAGCACGTCCTCCATCTCCTCCGGGTCGAGGGGCTCGAGGTTCGAGCCACGCCCCATCGGCACCAGGAACAGCAGGTACCACATGTGCGCTCGCATGGCGATGGTGTTGGCCAGCAGCTGCGGCAGTTCCTGCAGGTTGTTCTTGCAGATCGTGGTGTTCACCTGGAAGCGGAATCCATGCTTGACAACGAGCTTTGCCGCCTCCATCGTGGCGTCATAGGTGCCGTCGATGCCACGGAATGAGTCGTGCGTGGCGGCAGTGGCGCCGTCGAGGGACAGCGAAAAGGCCTTCACCCCAGCCTCGCGCACGGACGCGAGACGTTCGTCGGTGAGCAGCGGAGTCACCGACGGCGACAGCGCGATCGGCAGGCCGATGCTGGTGCCGTACGCGATGAGCTCCTCCAGATCGGGGCGCTCGAACGCGTCGCCGCCGGAGAGAATCACGATGGGGCGAGGCGTGCCGTACGAGGCGAACTCGTCGAGCAGTTTCTTGCCCTCGGCGGTGGTGAGCTGGCGCGGGTCGGGTTTCGTGAACGCGTCGGCACGGCAGTGCTTGCACGCCAGCTGGCAAGCCCTGGTCACCTCCCACACGATGACGTGCGGCCGCTCGCCGGCGTCGTGATGCAGAGTGCGGACGACGCCCTTGCGGGCCTCGTGAGGATGCGAACCAGGATGGGCAGACATAGCCTCGACGATAACCGCCGGCCAGCGGATCACCTGAGGCGGGGTCGGGTACCGGAGACACAAGACAGTCCCGCCGCCCACACCCTGAGTGTGAGAGAGGGGGCCGCAACCGTTCTCCTACAAGGTGTTATGATGAGCGCACTTCTTCGGAGGCAAATGGCGTCACCGAAGATGCCCCTAGCCATGGAATTCCGGTGAGAATCCGGAGCTGTCGCGCAACGGTATGGCCAAGAGCTGAGCCCGATCACTGGCGAAGGGCTGTGTATTTCCCGGTCGCGCGAAACGACCCTGACAGGAAGTTCAGACTTTGCCCGTTCCTGAACGTGACGAATCGCCCAGGCAGCGCTTGGCCGCGAGGCGACGTCGGCTGTTGGGGCGCCTCCTCGTACTTGTGGTGCTGCTGTTGGTCTCGCCTACACTCACCATTGCGTTGGGCCCTGCAGGAGTGCCGATCCCAGACGTGCTCGGGGTGATTGCGAGCCACATCCCTGGGTTGGACGTGGATATCACCTGGTCGCAGACGGTTGACGCTATCGTCTGGCAAACCCGGGCGCCTCGCATCGTTGGAGCGGTGGTTGTGGGCGCCATACTTGGAACCTCCGGAGTGGTGCTGCAAGCCATCGTTCGAAACCCTCTTGCCGAGCCGTACGTACTTGGAGTCAGCTCAGGAGCGTCCACGGGGGCAGCGGTCGGCATGATCATCATCGGCACGACGAGTGCTGCTGGCGTCAGCGGGCTGGCGTTCATTGGTGCTTTGATCGCCACCGGTTTGGTGCTTCTGATCGGAGGGCGACAGGGCTCGTCGTTGCATCTGGTGCTGGGCGGTCTGGCGGTGGGTTTTGGGTTTCAAGCCGTGACAAACCTCATCGTGTTTTCCTCGGGAAGCCCAGAGACGTCTCGAGCCGTGATGTTTTGGATGCTCGGATCTCTGGGGCGGATCTCGTGGGCCGACCTCCCGGTGGTGAGCGTAGTTGCCGTAGTACTCGTCGCGCTGATGATGCTGTCCGGCCCGGTTCTCGACGCCCTGTGTAGCGGAGATGCCGCAGCACGCTCCGTAGGGGTGGAGCCCGGACCTGCCCGGGCAATCCTGTTAGTGCTCGTCTCCGCCGCAGTGGGCGTCGCGGTCGCGACAGCGGGGAGTATCGGGTTCGTAGGGCTCGTGATCCCGCACATGATGCGGTCCTTGGTCGGACATTCGCACCGAATGCTGGTGCTCGCGAGCGCCCTCGCTTCCTCACTATTACTCGTCTGGGCGGATGCGTTCGCCCGCATTGCGTTCGCCCCCGCCGAGCTGCCTCTGGGTGTTGTTACTGGGCTCGTCGGGGCGCCCATCCTCGTTGTACTCGTGCGTCGATTGGCTCCGGGTCGCTGAAGCCAAACAACAACTATCGAAAGGTTCAACAATGACGAAACGATTGCTGGTACCACTGGCGTTGCTCTCCCTGGCCGTTGCCGCGTGCGGCACGTCTGCGGCTGACAAAGCAAGTCAGGCCTCCTCACAAGCAAGCGAGCCGAGCACAACCACTTCGCAAGCCAGCGAGCCGAGTGCGGCGACGGGGTTTCCCGCTCGTGTCACCAACTGCGGCCATGAGCTGACAGTTGAAAAGGCCCCGGAACGCGTGCTGATGTTTTCCGGCACAGCTGCACCCGTGTTGGATGAGCTGGGTTTGCTGGACAAGGTGACGGCGCACGCCGGTGCGCAGAGGTTCGGTGAGGCCGCCGGCGAGCTCGATCAGAAACTCAGAGCCATCAAGCAGGTTTCCAGCGAGGAATTGGAAACTGGAGGCGCCACTCTGTCCACCGAGGCGATCCTCGCTGTCAACCCAGACCTCGTGCTCGCCTACGACTTAGGCGTTGATCGGGAGGCCCTTGCCAAGCTGGGGATTCCGTTGTACTCACCAGAAGCGCTGTGCCCCAATTATGAGGTCAAGCAGGCCTCGTGGGAGCTGGTGGACGAGGAATTTGAACGGATCGCCACCATCTTTGGGGCGACCGACCGCTTGCCGCAGGCGTTGGAGCGCCTGCATTCGAAGGTCGACGAGCTCCAGCAGCACAGCGACGCCGTGGCTGGTTCGACTGCCGCGGCGCTGTACGTCACTCCAGGGTCATCCACCTTCTACGCGTACGGGACTTCGTCGATGGTGCAGCCAATCTTCTCGGCGGTGGGGTTGAAGAACTCATTCGACGACGAGACCACCCGGGTGTTCGACATGACGATGGAGACCGTGTTGAAACGGGATCCGGAGTGGATCGTACTGCTCTCCCAGGACGCGACCGAGCAGGAAGCGAGAGACACATTCATGGGGTTCCCTGGCGTGGATGCGCTGCAGGCGGTAACCAAGAACCAGGTTGTTGTCTTGCCCTTCGCGCTGACTGACCCACCAAGCAACCTCTCGGTTGAGGGCGCTGTGCGGCTTGCGAAGGCGTTGCATCAGTAGTGCTCGATGTTCGAGACGTCCGGGTCGAGCGTGGTGGGAAGGTCGTGCTCGATGGGGTGAGCCTCGTGGCACGCCAAGGCGAGACAGTCGGCGTTCTAGGGCCGAACGGTTCGGGCAAATCCTCACTCCTGCTGGCCCTGCAAAAGGCGTTGCAGGTGAAGGAAGGGCAGGTACTCCTGGACGGCACCGACGTGCAATTGCTTGGGCGACGCGCGATCGCTCGAGCAATTGCCGTGGTGGCGCAGGAGACGGGGACGACCCTGCCGCTTTCGGTGCGCGACTCCGTGATGCTCGGGCGTCTCGCGTCGTCTGGGATTCTGCGTTACGGCGCATCTGCGGAGGAAGGCGTTGTCGAAGAGGCGCTCCGGAGGGTGGGGCTCTCAGGCCACTCTGAGCGGCTCATGACACAACTCTCAGGAGGGGAACGGCAGCGCGCGCTGATAGCCCGAGCCATCGCACAGCAGGCTACGCATCTGCTTCTCGACGAGCCCACGAACCACCTGGATTTGCGTCACCAATTCGCGCTACTCGATCTGATCGCCTCGCTTGATTGCGCCACCGTGATTGTGTTGCACGACCTGAACCTTGCAGCGCGCTGCTGCGATCGGCTGCTCCTCCTCGACGAGGGGCGGCTCGTCGCGGCGGGGACACCCGACGAAGTACTGCAGCCGGCCCTGATCGAGCAGGTGTACGGGATCTCGGTGGAGCGAATTGAAAGCGGGGGGAAGGTGCATCTCATCTTCGGGCCTCCTCGCAGCAGCGCTTCGGCCTGATGTGTATTACTGCAGGATGCCCCCGCGTGCGTCGCGGCTGGCCGGTGAGCCGGGGGCTGCGGTGAGGATCATGATGCCTTCGACGATTCCCCAGATCGAGCTCACGAATGCGAGCATCCCGAAAGACAGCACAGTAATCAACAACTGTGCGATTGCCTTGCCCGTGTAGCCGAGGTAGAAGTTGTGGATGCCGAGTGTGCCCAGAAAGACACCAAGCAGACCAGCGGCCACCTTCGACTTGGTGCTGGGCGCCATGTTGCCGTACGGCCCCGGCTGGGCGGCGTAGCCGTAGGGCGGCGGCATGTTCGGGTTGTATCCAGGCTGCGGAGCGTAGGGCTGAGGCATCGGCCCGGGCGCCTCACCGTACGCCTGCGGAGGGTGATTCGTCGGGTCCGCATACCCGGAGGCATATGGCGCGACGGGTTCCGGGCCGCGCGGCATCGGCTCCTGGAAGCTGCTGGGAGGCGCGGGCATCTCAAACTGAGGCGACGATGCGGGCGCAGGCGAAGGGCTAGGCGTCGGTGCAGGCGCAGGGGCAGCACCACCGTCGGATGGGGCATCTGCTTCCGTGGGACGGTCGGGCTCGACTGAGCCGGCCTCGTCCCACGCGCCCTGCTCCTCAGACGAGGCGTAGGGGTCGTCGTAGGGATTGTTGCTCATCGTTTTCCTCCCGTTGCGTGCAAGAACTGCTTCCCATGGTACGGCGTCGGCGGTAGCACGAACGTATCGTGTTTCGCGCGCGCCGTGATTACTGGCGTGTGCCGACGTGGAACGCGACGGCGCCGCCACCCGGCATGGTCACCTTCACCCGCCCGTCGGCGACGGTGATGTCGCAGGCGTCGGAGAGCACATCGCAATACTCCCCGTCCGGGAGCTGCGTCGCTACCTCGATCTGCTGTTCCTGGGCGTCGGAGGAGATCGCGACGAATCCCTTGTCGCCGCGGTCGAGTGACAGCACCGAGTTCTCCCACACCTGACGTTCCACCGGCGCATCCCCGACGACGGCCCGCCAGCCAGCGAGTGCGGCGACGCGTTCGTCGACGCAGTAGAACTCCCCGCCCGACGGTGAGTCGGAGCTGGTGCAGACGACGTCGTCGACCTTCCCGTCGGTGCTCGGGGCTCCGGCGTCCTTGTCGGAAAAGGCGTAGCCGGAGTACAGCACTGGGCGCCCGAAGTCGGTGGCGAGCATGAGCAGTTCGGCCTGCACGAACTGCTCACCGTCCTTCGGCGTGAGCGTCTGGTGCCCGCGCTCGGTGTCGTGGTTGGTGACGAACGTGTAGGCGTGTTCAGAGTCGACGGCGCCCTCGCGCGTCTCCATCGCCAGGTGTAGCGAACCACCCTGCACCACGCCGGCGATGTCGCGCGCCCACTGGAACGCGAACACCCCGCCGAGCGACGTGTAATCCTCTGGCTGCACGGGCTCGTTTCCGCGGATGACCTCGGAGATGATGATCGGGTCGCCATCCACCTTGCTCAGAATCTGCTCCACGTCGCGGACATGCATGTGCTTGGCGGCGTCGATCCGGAACCCGCCGACGCCCAGCGAAAGCAGATCGTTGAGGTAGCCGGCGATGGTGTCCTGTACGTTCGGTGCGTCGGTGCGCAGGTCGGCGAGGTTCGACAGCTCGCATTCCTGAATTTGTTGCTGATCGGAATAGTTTTCGATGTCGTCGTTCGGGGTGAGCCCGCAGTGATGGAAATCGGATTCCTCGTACAGCCCCGGGTAGCTGTAGTGCTTGAACTTCGTGCCCGCCACGCCGGTGCCCCCGTCGATGCCGGCCATGTGGTTGATTACCGCGTCGGCGATCACCTTCACGTCATGCTCATGGCAGGTGTCCACCATGCGCTTGAACTCGTCGCGGGTGCCGAGCTTCGACTCCACCTGGTAGCTCACCGGTTGGTAGCTCGTCCACCACTGTTCGCCCTCGATGTGCTCCTGCGCGGGGGAGAGTAGGACGAACTCGAAGTGATTCGGGCCGAGCACGTCTGCGCACTGCTTGGCTACGGAGTTCCAGTTGTACTGGAACAGTTGGATGCCGACGTTCGGGGTGACCTCGAGTTCATTACCCGACGACGCCTCGTCGCCGGTGCTACACGCGGCCACCAGCATCGTCGCCGTGGCCACGAAGGGCAAGAGATGTGTGCGCATGAGCGCCATTGTGTCAGGCGGAGGGTCAGTGCACCTCGCGCGCGGCGAGATCTGGAGACAGCATCGCGAGCCGCTCATTGATGGTGGCAAGTAGGTCGGCGGTCTCCTCGTCGAGCTGGCGCATGGCCGCGCGCCGCTGCGAGCCTCGCCGTGACGCCCACGCGAGCTGCCCGCGCATCCGCAGTGAGGCCGCCTTCTGGCGCCACACCCTGGCGTCCTCAGTGCCTGGAAACACCTCGTCGACGGCATCCGCGCACGCCTCAATGGCGTCGATCTTCGCATCGAAACGCACCTTCGCGCTCTTGTTGCGCAGCGCGGACTTGATGTTGTCGACGGTGGCTTTCGCCGCCTCGGTGATCTTGGGCGCATCTTTGAGCGCTGCAAGGAGTGCCGCCGACGCAGCAAGCGCGCTGGTGGCGGCTTTGATTACGGGGACTGGGTTGGCCATTACGTCAGTCTACGGGGCGACGCTGCAAGGGATGCGTTGGTGTTCAGGCATCCTGTGCAGCGACGTCGATCCCCGCCCAGCGGACGACCTTCCAGCCGTCAGCGGTGGAACCCTCCAACACGATCCATTCCGTGTTGTGCAGGGGCTGGGCGGTTTCGAGGCTGAGCGATGGGTGGACGGTGAGCCCAAACACGCGGATGGCGGCACCGTGGCTCACCACTGCTGCGACGGCGTGCCCCGCCGCTTCGATCTCCTGCACGGCGCCGGAATAGCGCTCGAGGAACTCGCGAGCGGTCTCGCCTCCCGGCAGGCCGACGTCGAGGTTGTCGGGCGCCCAGCTTTCCAGCACTGCGACGTAGCGCTCCCAGTCTGGGCTCATCTCGTCGTCGCCCGCCGAGATCTCCGTCAGCCCCTCGAGCACGGTTGAGGTCAGCGCAAGCTTGCTGGCGAGCGGTTCGGCCGTCTGCTTCGCGCGCGTGAGATGCGACGTGTACAGAGCCTCGATGGGCTCATCCGCAATGCGCTCGACGAGGTCTCGCGCCTGCTGGAGACCGAGCTCGTTGAGCGGCGCCCCCGGCGCTTGCGTGTCGAGAAGGTGCTGCACATTGGAATCGGTCTGACCGTGGCGAATGAGAATGAGGCGCATGATGCCAGGGTACTCAAGCCGCGATTGAAGTGCCCACTTGTCACCATTTCATCGTGGTCCGGTAATTTCCCCGCAACCAAACGCGTGTGCTACTGTTTCTCGGCGGACCAAACGTGTCCCACACGCGCGAGTGGCGGAATGGCAGACGCGCCGGCTTCAGGTGCCGGTGCCCGCAAGGGCGTGGAGGTTCAACTCCTCTCTCGCGCACGGCACAAAACCCCGTCTGACAAGGTGAAGCACCGAATCAGACGGGGTTTTCTTGTTGTACGGAAAATGCTACAGGGTGGCAAGGCACGCCATAAGGTACCCCGTTGAGCACCCCGCGCCGAACGGAAAAGTCGACTGAACGCACTCTAGATGCCAGAAACCGGCTCACAGAGCCCAAAATCTGCATCTGGAGTGCGCTCAGTCGCGCAGCGTCATCCGTCGCAGCCGAATCCTTGTTGCTCGATGCCGGTGCCACGACAGTACGCGTGCCCGGTGAAGAGCCCGCCGGTGTTCAGCGTCAACTCGCTCACCGTGACGAGCTCGACACCGGCCTCAGTGAGCTGGTGGATGATCTCCTCGGCGGCGGCCACCGTCGAGTCGTGAATGTCGTGCATCAAGACGATCGGCTCGGTGAAGGTCTTGCCGTCCTTGACCGCGATACCGATGGTGCTCGCCGTATTCTTTGTCTTCCAGTCCTCCGTGTCGACGCTCCACTGCACAATCGCCAT
Organism: uncultured Tessaracoccus sp.; assembly: GCF_947286155.1. Taxonomy (GTDB): domain Bacteria; phylum Actinomycetota; class Actinomycetes; order Propionibacteriales; family Propionibacteriaceae; genus Arachnia. Next base: position 31,990 of record NZ_CAMYPD010000024.1, on the reverse strand, counting down.
GCCGTGCGAGGTGATGATCTCGTCGACCATCGCGTTGTGGCTGCCGTACGGCGGGCGAAACAGCAGCGGCTTGAACCCTGTGGTCTTCTTCAGCAGCTCGGAGTTGCCCGCTACCTCTTTCTCGACGCGCTCGCGCGATTTGGACGCCAGGTTCGGGTGCGTCACGCTGTGGCTACCGATCTCGTGGCCGGCAACCGCGACGTCGAGCGTCGTGCCCGGATACTCCTCGATGCTGTTGCCCATCTGGAAGAACGTGGCAGCAGCCTTTGCGGCGTGGAATGCAGCCAGCAGCTCAGGGGTTTTCGGACCAGGGCCGTCGTCGTAGGTCAACGCGACGCAGCGCTCGACGACGCTGTCGAAGCCGATGGCCGTCGTGGGGCGTACCGCGCCGCCCGGCGTCGGTTTGGGGAGCGCCTCGCCAGGGTCGGAGCCGTCCGACGGACGGTTCGGGGAACCCGTCGCGGCAGGGTGGTCTTCGCCGGGCTTGAAATGCGTGATGGAGATCGACGCTTTGCCGGAGAACTCCGACGGGGTGAGGCTGGCCGAGCGGGCGATGCGTCCAAAATCTGAGAGCCACTGCGTAGCGTCGACCGTAATTTTCGCGACGGTATCCGTCACCGCCCCCGCGCGGAACGCAAGCACCATCGCACCATCGCCATTGAACGCCATCGCGGGGCCGTTGCCGTACGGCGCCGACTTCTCGATGAGCGCGGCGTCGGCCTTGTCGGCGTCGAGCCCGGCGTCGGCAGCCGCCTGATGCACTGCCTTCGCAAACTCGCCCCACTTTGAGGCCGAGATCAGCTCGGGCGAGGCAAACGACTGCTGCTTGCGGGTGTCGTACCAAATCATGCACGGCGTGTCGCTCTGCTCGGAGCCGAACGACGAGTGCAGCGCCAGGCCGATGGCATCCCGCGACGCCGCGAGGAGCGCGCCCTTGATCTCCACCTTCTCCTGCGAATCCCACGACGCCTGACGCAGGATGCGGTTGCGCACCACCTCGACGGCCTGCGTCAAGTTGCGTGCCGACGGGAACCGCGGCGTCACCACGTCCTTACCTTTCGCTTCCTTGCTCAGCATCACCTCGACGATGCCCGGCACCAAGGCCGGCGGCACCGTCGTCCATTCCGTGCTGGCAGCTGTTGGCGAGGGCGACGGGGAACCGCTGGCGGCAGTGGGTTCGGGGCTGGGGGCTTTGCCGTCGATGTCTCCGGAGCAGGCGGCGAGGCCGAGCACGGTCGCGGCGGACAGACCTTGGAACGCGCCGCGGCGACTCACGCCGAAACGATGGGTGGGTGGCAGCTGATTCCTCACGAGCTTGAACGTAACCTTCGCCCGGGGTCAATCCCAAATCCCAAAGGTGATTCTGAGAGGATTCTCACCCAATTTTTCGGCTGCGCTCAGCATGAAGGGAAGCGACGAGGAGGCGGCGGCAGCCGCTCGTGACGATTTCGCGGCACAATGACACCATGACGGTTCCCTCTGGCATCATCACCTGTCTCCCCGACGCCGACCTCGACGACGTGGCGAGCGTCGTCGAGGTGCTCATCCAGGAGCACCTGAACACCTTCGCCGTGCCCCTGGGGCGCCTGGGCGAGTTGCGTTCCATTTTCGGTGCCCGAGCGAACTTCGGCGTGTGGGGCATCGACGGGATCAACGCGCTCACCCAATCCATCGAAGCCGACGCACAGTTCATACTCACCGACGGAGCCGACGAGGACATGGCGGCCACTGCCCGGGGGCACTCCGCCACGTGGTTCGCCAGCGCGCTGACCCCGCTCGAGGTGCGTGCGGTGCTGGAACTCGGCGCCACCGGGGCGTTGCTGTGGCCGGCGGAGATCGTCGGGCATTCCATGGCGAAGCATCTGGCGCGTTTGGGGCTCACGTCGAGAGTTATCCCGATGGGTGGGGTTGGCGCGTTTGCTGCCGGGGAGTGGCTGGTGCACGGATCGCCGGCCGCGTGCGTCGACGAGACGCTCCTAGGCGATTCCCTTGGTGGCGGGGATCTCGGCATGCTGCGCGACAGGTGCGAGTCGTTTCGGAAGGCTGCACTGCGCGGAGTGCGCGAAGGCTGATAGCCGCCGCGTCAGTGCGCGGCGCGACGAGGTGCAGGCGCTGGGGGTGCGTCCTCGTCGTCGGAGAAGAGCCCGTCCTCGCTGAGCAGCGCTGACTCAGGTTGCGCAGCGCCTGCCGAACTGTCGCGGCGCACGCGAGAAGCCACCACGGCCGCGGCCACTGCGGCCACACCTCCGACGGCAACCAGCCCGCCGGCAAACCATGCCAGCATACGGCCCATGCCGCCGCCATCCGAGCTTGCCGACGTGCCCTTCGCGTCGTCGCTTGCCGGTGCGGCCGGCGTTGCAGACGCCGTGTTGTCGGGGGAAGGAGTCGCCGTCGGTGATGGTGGTTCGCTGGGCGTGGGCGATGTCTTGGCGATCTCCTTGTGTTGCACCTTGAGCACCACCGGCGTTTCCGCGGCGGGGATGCCGCCCCCACCCTCGAATTTGAGCGTGAGCTGGTGGTCTCCTTTTGCCTCTACCGGAATCTCGTAATGCGTAGTGAATGTGCCGTTGGCTGCAGTGACGGCATATCCCTCCTCCACTTCGCCGGCGGGGGAGAACAGCAAGATGCCGGCGTCGGACACCGGGTCGCCTGCGGGGCTCACGAGCTTGCCGCTGATCGTCACGAACGAACCGTTCGAGGGTTCAGGCAGGTCAGCCTTCGCTGAGAGCTGGGTGGTCGGGGGAGGAGAGGGCGTTGCCGACGGGGCCTCTTGCGAATCGCTGTCGGCAGGCGACGCAGCATGGGGTTGGTCGGCTTGCGCAGCGCGCGTATCCGACGAGGGCACTGTGAGGGTGATGGATGCCGTCGCAGCCGGGTCTTTGCCATGGCCTGAGAAGCGCACGATGAGGTCTTGGCTGCCGCTCATTCCGGGCGGGACAGGGAACCTCATGTCGAAGGTGCCTTGCCTGGTTGGGTGGGACGTGGCCATGTTCCGTCCGCCGAGCGACGCAGACACCGATCCTTTATTGACGGCGTATCCCTCATCATCGATGAGCACGCCATAGACGTTGACCGTCTGACCGTCGAAGTGGACTCGGGCGTCGATCTTCGTCTCGGCTGCATGCGCAGGCGTGCTGAGCAGGCTCAGGCACGCCATGGCGAGCGCCGCGAGCCAGATGGCTGCACGGTTGCGGGATCGAAGAATCGGGTGTCTCCTTCCGTGGGGATGGCCGGAGCCAACTAGAAAACCTAACTAACGATAGCGGGGGATGTCGAGGTTGCATTGTTCGCTTCTATCCTGAAGAATAGCTGAGAGATTCTTAAGTTAGGAGTGGCGTTGGAGGAACACCTTCCATCGGTCGAGTACGCCGACGCGCCCGAGCGTCAGCGCGACTCCAAACGCAGGTCGCGTGTGGCCAAGGCATCGTGGGCTGTCGCGGCTGTGGTTGTCGCCGGGCTCCTCGTCGGATCGCTCGCGTTTGAGTCTGCAGTGCAGGGCGCCTCCGACACCACCGACCCCACCGCCATCCCCATCCCCATCTCCAGCGCGGAGCGCACCTCCGGCGCCGACCGAGGCACCCAGCGCCGCCCCCTCACCGCTCGCGTGACACCAACCCCCACGCCGAGCGCGTCCCCGTCGAGCAGTACCCCCAGCGACGAGGCCTCGTCGCCCAGCGTGTCGACGGCAGCCAGCCCGAGCGAAGCAGCGTCGCCGGCAGCTTCGGCCAGTGCTCCGGCACCGAAGGAGGCGCCATCGTCGTCGGATGTAACACCATCGCCCACCCGCTCGACCCCGGCGGTCCCCAGCCTCGGGGAAGTTGTCGGCACGCAGTGGACGACGGCGACGGTCAACGTTCGCCGCGGCCCTGGCGTCGACTTCACAACGCTGGTCGCACTCGCCCCCGGCACGCAGGTGCAGGTGACGAACGTCGTCGTCGACGGGCGGTGGCAGCAGGTGCTCGTCGACGGAAGGCCGGGGTTCATCTCGAACAAATACCTCGGCGAGAAGGCCGAGGCGCCCACGCAATCCGCTTCGCCCAAGCGTGAGAGGAACGCTGCTCAGGAGCCGTGCAAGGCCACGGTAAGGGGCGAAGAGGGCCTTACGACACGCGCTGTCGGCGTGCTTAGGGCCCTGTGCAGCGAGTTCCCCAATGTGACGAGCTTCGGCGGATGGCGCAACGACGCAGGCTCGTACCATGGCCAAGGACGCGCTATCGACGCGATGATCTCGGGCGAAGCAGGTTGGGAAGTGGCCAACTGGGCGCGAAAGAATGCGTCCAAGCTCGGCATCACCGAAGTCATCTACGCACAGAAAATCTGGACCGCCCAGCGCGCATCTGATGGCTGGCGCTCCATGTCCGACCGTGGCAACGACACCGCCAACCACTACGACCACGTGCACATCACCGTCCGCTGATATTGCTTGTCGGCACCGTCGGCCCAATCTGTTCGCTAAGGCAATAGGCTGGGTGCCATGAATAAGCCCATTGATGCCACCACCACGCCCGCATGGGCCAAGCTCACCGAACTCAAGCAGCAGTTCACGCCCGACTTGCGCGGCTGGTTTGTCGCTGACCCCAACCGTGCCTCCACATACACCTTCGACGTGGCCGACCTCCACGTCGATCTGTCGAAGAACTTTCTCACCGACGACGTGCTCGCCGCGCTCGTCGAACTCGCGGAGCAGGTCGACGTCCCCGGGCGCCGCGACGCCATGTTCGACGGTGAACGCATCAACGTCACCGAGAACCGCTCCGTGCTGCACACCGCACTCCGGCTGCCTGCCGACGCGCAGCTCGAGGTAGACGGGCAGGACGTCGTCGCAGACGTCCACGACGTGCTGCGCCGCATGGGGGAGTTTTCCGACGAGGTCCGCTCCGGCGCCTGGGTGGGGGTCACTGGCAAGCGCATCGAGACCGTCGTGAATATCGGTATCGGCGGCTCCGATCTGGGGCCGGTGATGGTCTACGAGGCGCTGCTGCCGTACAAGCAAGATGGGCTGACGTGCCGGTTCGTCTCCAACATCGATCCGTCCGACGTGTACGAAAAGACGGCTGACCTCGACCCGGAAACCACGCTGTTCATCGTCGCGTCCAAGACGTTCACGACGCTGGAGACCCTCACCAACGCGCGCCTGGCTAAGGCCTGGCTGCTCGACACGCTCGCCAAGCAGGGGGCCATCGACGGCGGCGACGAGCAGCGTCGCGAGGCGATTGCGAAGCACTTCGTGGCGGTGTCGACGGCGCTCGACAAGGTGGCTGACTTCGGCATCGACCCAGCCAACGCCTTCGGCTTCTGGGACTGGGTGGGCGGCCGCTACTCCGTCGACTCCGCCGTCGGGCTGTCCGTAATGATTGCGATCGGCCGCGAGGGGTTCCAGAACTTCCTTGGCGGATTCCACGCCGTCGACGAACACTTCCGCACCGCAGAACCAGCCCGCAACGTGCCGCTGCTCATGGGCTTGCTGAACATCTGGTACGTCAATTTCTTCGACGCCCACTCGCACGCGGTGCTGCCGTACGCGCAATACCTCCACCGCTTTGCTGCTTATCTGCAGCAGCTCACGATGGAGTCGAACGGCAAGTCGGTGCGCTGGGACGGCACGCCGGTGACGTCGTCGACGGGCGAAATCTTCTGGGGTGAGCCCGGCACGAACGGCCAGCACGCCTTCTACCAGCTCATTCACCAGGGCACTCGCCTCATTCCGGCCGATTTCATTGCCGTCGCCAATCCCGCGCGCCCGCTGCGCGATGGCGAGACCGACGTGCACGGGCTGTTCCTGGCGAACTTCTTCGCGCAAACAGCGGCGCTCGCCTTCGGCAAGACGGAGGACGAGGTTCGCGCTGAGGGCACGGCGGAAGAGATCGTTCCCGCGCGCGTGTTCGCCGGCAACCGGCCCACGACGTCGATCCTCGCCCCGGCGCTGACCCCGTCGGTGGTGGGGCAGCTCATCGCGCTCTACGAACACATCACGTTTGTGCAGGGCGTGGTGTGGGGCATCGACTCGTTCGACCAGTGGGGTGTGGAGCTTGGCAAGAAGCTGGCGCTCGAGATCGCTCCCGCGGTGAACGGCGACGAGGCGGCGCTCGCCAAGCAGGACGGGTCCACGCAGGCGCTGGTCTCCTGGTACCTCGCGAAGCGTGATTGACAAGGTGCGCAAGGGCATCGGCTGGGCCCTGATCCTCGCGGCCCTGCCGGTGCTGGGCGCCCAGCTGCACACCATCAGCGCATCGTGGGGGAGGGTGTACGACGCGGTAGATGCGCCGTCGAGGCGCGACGTGCTCGTGCTGGGGGCGAAGGCGGATCGAGGTGGCCCGTCGGCGTTTCTCGCGGCGCGGCTCGATCTCGCCATCGAGCTGTTTCGGCGGGACGTGGCGCGCCGCATCATCGTGAGCGGTGACGGCAGGGCCGAAGCCAACAATGAGCCACGCGTGATGCGTGAGTACCTGGAGCGGCGAGGTGTGCCGTCGGAGATCATTGTTGAAGATCCGAAAGGCCTCGATACCTACGATTCCTGTTTGCGTGCGCGCGACACCTACAGTTCGGATGCAGTTGCCGTGGTCACGCAGGATTTCCACGTCCGACGAGCCGTGACGATCTGCCGGGCGCTCGGCGTGGATGTGTGGGGTGTGGAAGATAGGTCTGTGGCTCGGCGCTGGCCGCTGGTATGGGGCAAGGCGGTGCTGCGCGAGGGGCTCGCGAACGTCAAGATGGAACTCGATCTTCTCTCCGGTCGTCCTCCTGCTGCCGGCCGCTGATCAGCCCCGTGATGATTTCGATACGCGCTCTGCGGGCGCTACTCAATCATCGAGGGGGCGCGCGGGCGCTACTCAATCATCGGGTGAGTGACATCGGTGGTTGTGCCGGCCCGAAGGGCCGAGTCGAAACCACTACCTCTGCAATAGGTGACACTAGGGTCGGTGTGCTACATTGAAGTTGAAAGATCAACAAAAGAAAGTGTCTCACCAGCATGGCTCTCAAACTCATCGTCACCAGCACTCGTGATTCTCGCGTCGGCGACGCGATTGCGCAGCGCATCGCACCCGCCATCGCGGAAGGCGCCGGCCGGGAAGTTGAAGTGCTCGACCTCGTCGACGTGAACCTCCCGCTCTCGCTTGAACCCCAGATGCCGAGCCTCGGGAACTACCAGCATGCAACGACCAAGGCGTGGGCGGAGACCGTCGCCAGTGCGGACGGCTTCGTGTTCCTAACCCCTGAGTACAACGGCTTTTTCACCGCGGCCGCGAAGAACGCCGTCGATACGGTGTATGCCGAGTGGGGCGGCAAGCCGGCGGCTATCGTCGGGTACGGATTTGCGGGAGCCAACAGGGCTGTGCCGATGCTGGCGCAGCTGCTGACCAACGTCAATCTCGAGGTCGCTGAATCCTCCGTGCAGATGCCGTTCGGTGAAGCACTGGGGGAGGAGGGCCTCGACATCGATGCGCTCGTAGCCCCACACATCGATGCGCTGCGCGCCCTGGGTGCCCAGCTCGCGTAACAACGCCGCGAATCACGCCCGGTTACATTCCTGAGCTAACCCAATATTCACACGCGTTGCTCGAAACAGCCCAAAATGGCCGATTTCAGCAAACGCGTGTGGATATTGGGTTAGTTTGCCGTTTTGCTCCAATGGTTGAGCCGGCCCGAAGGGCCGTGTCGAAACCATCACCAGACAGAGACGCCGCGTCCCATGCCGTAGTAGTTCCAGCCGGCGTCGCTCCACTGCTTCGGGTTCAGCACGTTGCGCCCATCGACGATGTTGGGCGAGCCCACCTTCTGCAGCAGCTCGGCGGGGTCGAGGCTGAGGAATTCCTTCCACGGGGTGAGCAGCATCACCACGTCGGCGCCGCGCACGGCGTCGTCGACGGTGTCCGGCACGGTGAGATCGGGTCGACGTCGGCGCAGTTCGGGTCCCGCCGCGGGATCGTAGATCTGCAGCTCCGCACCGCGCGCCCACAGTCGGGTGGCGATGTCGAGCGCGGGGGAGTCGCGAAGATCGTCGGTTTCGGGCTTGAACGTGATACCCAACACCGCCACCTTCTTCCCGACGAGGCGGCTACCCACCGCGTTCTCTGCCAGCTCGACAGCAGCATCACGGCGCCGCAGGTTGATGCCGTCGACCTCCCGCAGGAAGCCAAGCGCATCGCCCACGCCGAGCTCGCCGGCGCGCGCCATGAACGCGCGGATGTCCTTCGGCAGGCAGCCGCCGCCGAAGCCGATGCCAGCCTGGAGGAACTTCGCGCCGATGCGGTCGTCATGGCCGATCGCCTCAGCCAGACGGGTGACGTCGCCGCCGGTGGCTTCGCAGAGCTCGGCCATGGCGTTGATGAACGAGATCTTCGTCGCGAGGAACGAGTTGGCCGCCACCTTCACGAGTTCAGCGGTCGGATAGTTCGCGACGATGAGCGGCGTGCCGGCGGCGAGCGGCGTGGCGTAACACTCGTCGAGCATCGCCTTGGCTTGCTCGCCTACGGTCTGATCCTCGGGGAGGCCGTAGACGATGCGATCCGGGGTGAGCGTGTCCTGCACCGCGTGCCCCTCTCGCAGGAACTCCGGGTTCCACGCCAGGATGATGTGCTTCCCGCTCGCGGCCAGGCGCTCGGACAGCTCCTGCGCCGTGCCCACGGGCACCGTCGACTTACCCGCGACGAGCACAGGTTCGTCGCCGCTGGGCTCAGCGTGGGTGAGGATGGTCTCAATGGCGGCGTCGACGTACCTCATGTCGGCCGCGATGTGGCCCTGCCGCTGCGGGGTACCCACACCGATGAAGTGGATCTGCGCATCGGCGATCTGCGTCGGATCCGTGGTGAACCGCAGGTTCTTCCCGACGTGGCGTTCCAGCAGCTCCGGCAACCCATCCTCGTGAAAAGGTGCGATGCCCTGCGACAGTTTGGCGATCTTCGCCTCGTCCACGTCGAGCCCCACCACGTCGTGGCCTAACTCCGCCATGCAAGCCGCGTGTACCGCGCCGAGATATCCGCAGCCGATCACTGAAATACGCATACCCTGCACTCTACCGGCGTGGGCGGCATTGGGCGTGGCGCCTTGTCGGTGCCAGAATAGCCGGCATGGAATCCTTGCCTGCACAGCTCGATGCTCGCCTGCGCGCGATCACGGGCGTCGATCCCGAAATGCGCCCCGCCACCAAACCCCAGTTTGGGCACTTCCAGTCGAACGTGGCCCTGCGTCTGGCGAAGCAGGAGGGGAAGCCGCCACGCGACGTCGCCGCTAGCCTTGTCGAGCAGCTCGATGTATCCGACCTCTGCGAGCCTTTGGAGATCGCCGGGCCGGGATTCATCAACTTCCGGCTGCGCCCTGAGGTGCTGGCGGCGGCAGCGACGGAGATCCTCGAAGATCCGAACCACGGGCTGAGCGTCACGGATCACCCCCAGCGCATCGTGATCGACTACTCGGCGCCGAACGTCGCGAAGCAGATGCACGTCGGGCACCTGCGCACGACGATCATCGGCGACTGCTTCAACCGCGTCTTCCGCGCGCTCGGCCACGTCGTGATCGCGCAAAACCACATCGGCGACTGGGGCACACAGTTCGGCATGCTCATCGAGCAAGTGCTGTTCGAGGGCATCGACGCAAGTCAGCTCACATTGTCGGAAGCCGACGCGCTCTACAAGCGCGCTGCGGCGCACTTCAAGGACGACGAAGCGTTCGCGACGAAAGCCCGCGCCCGCGTCGCGCTGTTCCAGGGCGGCGACGAGGAGTCGCTGTCGATTTGGCGCCAGCTCGTCGACATCTCGAAGCCTGCCTTCAACGAGGCTTACGACCGGCTGAATGTGCTCCTCACCGACGATGATCTCGCCGGCGAGTCCACCTACAACGACGACCTTCCCGTGCTCGTGAAGGAACTCGAGGAATCGGGCGAGGCCGTGATCGACGACGGCGCATTGTGCGTGTTCGTCGAGGGCATCGACGCGCCCATGATCGTGCGGAAATCCGACGGCGGGTACGGCTACGCCACCACCGACTTGGCCGCGATTCGTCGTCGCGTCAACGAGCTCCACGCCGACCGCATCATTTATGTCACCGACGCCCGCCAGGCGGGGCACTTCCGTCAGGTGTTCGCCGTCGCGCGCAAGGTGGGATTCCTCCCCGACGACATCATCGCCGAGCACGTCGGCTACGGCATGGTGCTCGGCGAGGATGGAAAGCCGTTCAAGACCCGCGACGGGTCTGCCGCGACGCTGTCGTCGCTGCTCGATGCCGCCGAAGAACAGGCCGCCCCGAACATTGCGCTCGCGGCCATTAAGTACGCCGATCTGTCGAACGGACTGCAGAAGGACTACGTGTTTTCCGCCGAACGCATGGTGCAAACCAACGGCGACACCGGCCCCTATCTGCAGTACGCGCACGCGCGCATCTGCCAGATTCTGCGCAAGGCTGAGGCCGAGGGCATCGGGCACGGGGCAGTCACGCTGCTGACCGAGCCCGCTGAGCAGCAGCTCGCGCTCCTGCTCACGCGGTTTGGGGAAGTCGTCGACGAGGTGGCCGCCGAGCTCACACCCCACAAGCTGTGTAGCTACTTGTACGAGCTTGCGGGTGCGTTTTCGACGTTCTACGAGCAGTGCCCGGTGATGAAGAGCGACGGCGACGTGCGCGCGTCGCGTCTCGCGCTGTGCGACACCACGAGACGGGTGCTCGCTTCCGGCCTGGACCTCCTCGGCATCGATGCTCCCGACCGGATGTGAGCCCGTTGGGGCGGCTGTTCATCGGTCGCCGCACCTCTGGCCATCGAGTAGGGCCGAAGGCCCGTATCGAGATGCGGTGTGGTTTCGATACGCGCCTACGGCGCTACTCAACCACCTGACTGATGGCATCCGATGATTGAGCCGCTGCCGAAGGCAGCGTGTCGAAATCATGCGCCGTGAGCTTCAGTGGCAGATTGGCGCCCAAAGATGGGCGGCAATCTGCCACCTAAGCGGATGTGGTTTCGATACGCGAGCTTCGCTCGCTACTCAACCACCGGGCGCGTACGGGCCAACCACCGGGAGGCAGCGCCGGCTAGTGGTCCTCGGGATGGATTTGCGCGTCGGCGGCGGCCATCGCCGCGCCGATGATGCCCGCCTGGTTGCGCAACACCGCGGGCACGGCGGGGGTTTTGATGTCGAGGTTCGGGCCGAACTTGTCCCAATCCTTCGAGACGCCGCCCCCGATGACAAACAGGTCAGGGGAGAACAACATCTCGACGTGCGAGTAGTAGCGGTGCAGGCGCTTCGTCCAGTCTTTGTAGGAGAGCCCCTCCTTATCCTTAATTGACGACGCCGCGCGCTTCTCTGCTTCGTACCCGTCGATCTCGAGGTGGCCGAGCTCCGAGTTCGGCACGAGCACACCGCGGTGGATGATCGCCGATCCGATGCCCGTACCGAGCGTGGTCACAATCACCACCCCCTGGTGATTCTTCGCCGCGCCAAACCGCACCTCCGCGAGGCCGGCGGCGTCCGCGTCGTTCACCAGCGTGATGTTCCGCCCCAGGCGTTCGGTGAGGAACTCGTCGGCATTCAGCCCTGCCCACTTTTGGTGCAAGTTCGCGATGAACGGAATCACGCCGTGCACCACCGGTGCAGGGAAGGTGATGCCCACGGGCACATCGCCGATGGTGGGGGTGAAGTGGTCAATGATTTCACCGATCACATCGCCAACGTTCTTCGGCGTCGACTTCTCGGGTGTCGGAATACGCAGACGGCTCTGCGTCAGTTCACCAGTGGTGAGGTCAACAGGGGCGCCCTTGATGCCCGAACCGCCAATATCGATGCCCAAGAAAATGCTGCTCATGGCAGCACTGTACCGGGTACCTGCTGGGCGTTCGCTCGCCGGGCTGCGCACGAGCGCTGCAGTTCGTCGTGGAACAACTGGCGGGCGTGCCCCGGCTCGAGGTGCGAGATGCTCACGTCGGGGGCGCCGTCGATCACCTGCACCTGCACACTCGCCACCTTCGCGAGACGCTGGAGCGGCCCCTGCGAGATCCCCAGCCCCTGCACCCGGGCGTGCGGAACGATCTCTACGTCGTCGCTGAGCAGTGCTCGACGCTGCGCGATGGCGGAATGTTCGACGGCGAACCAGCGCTGCCCGAACCACGTCAGCCAGCGACCGCGCGGCGACTGCTTCCACCACGTGAAGGCCGTGGGGTCGACGTCGGGCCAAAACAGCGCGATGACGTGCCGGGCCTCGTCGAATTTCCCGAACGGCATGACCATGTCGATACCGTCGTTGGTCTGCTCCTCGGATGCGGCAGCCTGGTTGCCAAGCACCGAGATCTTGACGCTCACCAACCCCGCCCAGCGCATAAACAGCGACTGATGCAGGGAAACGGTCTGCACGCGAGCTGGTCGCAGCGTGGTCTGCACGCGGGTGAGCGCGCCCTGTTGAATGCGCAGCCCCTTGCGGGTGCGCACGATGGTGAAGTCCCAGTACTTCAGCAGCGCTTTCGGAATCTGCCAGATCACAGCGAGCACCGTCAGCCACAGCCAGCCGAGACCAGCCAACACACCGAATGGGCCCAGCGTGATGATCAACAAAATCAGCACCGTTAGCGTGACCCCGAACCCGTACGACAGGAACGCACCCAGCACGATGTTGCCGGTCTGCGCCTTGTACACCACTTCCTCGACGGCGCCGCCGGGCTGGGCGGGTGCCCCGTCGGGGGTAGCGGTGGGTTGCTCGTCGTGCTCCATGCGGGCCAGGAGGGTGTCACGCATGGCTTCCGCGCGATCGAGTTTGAGGTAGCGAAGCGCCTGGCCGCCCTCGCCGCCGACGTCGATCTTCACCTCCGCGAGGCCGAGCAGCCGCGCGACGATGGGCCGGGTGATGTCCACCGACTGCACCTTGGTGAAGTCGATGCGGGTTGTCGACGTCGAAATGAAGCGCTTCTCGATGCGGAACTCGTCGTCGACGACGAATGTCGTGGTGCGCCACTGGATGAATCCAATGAGCAGCGCGAGCACGGCGACGAGGGCGATGCCGCCGAGGACGATCCACAGGATCAGCATGGGCGTCTCATCCAGCTTGATCTCTTCCTGGATGATCATGTTGATGATGAAGCCGACGACGGCGACGGCGACCAGCCAGGCGTTGACGAGCCCGGTGAGGGGCGACGGGCGCTCCACCTTGCGGGGCGCCCGAGCGTGGGGTGCGCCGAGGGTGGGGGAGGGAGCGTCGGAGAACGGTTGCGACATCAGATGCCCGCCCGCAGGTGTTGGCCGCGGTTGATGAAGCGGTCGCGGATCGCCTCAGCCGCCTCGCGGTCGAGGCCGGGGATGCTGATGCTGCCCGTCGACGAAGCCGTCACCATCCGCACGCTGGCTAGGCCGAACATGCGTTCAATGGGGCCAGAGGTTACCTCGACGAGCTGCATGCGCCCGTAGGGCACGCAGGTGAGCTGGCGCTGCCACAGGCCCTGCGTGACGTACACATCCTCGTCGCGCTCGGCGTAGCCCCAGCGCTTCCATACCCGGGGCGCGCGGACGAACCGCCAGATGATGAGCGCGAGCACGCCCACTAGCGTCACCCAGAAGATCCACGGCATCTCAGCCGCAGCCGCACCGAAGTACGCGCCGACGAGCATGCCACCGCCCAGGATCGTCCAGCTGATGGCGATGCTGATGAGTTTTACCGTCAGATATTTGCGGGAAATCGGCTGCCACTGCTCGGTAGGAGGGGCAAAGAGGGGATCCATCGAAGGCATGCGTTCATCCTAACGAGCACGCATTAGCCCCGCGAGACGGACGCCAGCACTTCGAGGATATGCACGAATGGTTTGCCGCTGACCCTACTCATCGCCACCTCGCAGGTGAGCGTCGTGGATGCATAGGCGTCGAACGTGCGCGCCTTGATGTCCTCGACGGCGAGCCGCGTCGCCGCAGTGGGTAGCTCGGGGCGCAGCAAGCCGCGTTCGCCGTGCGCTCCGCAGCAGTTCCACGTCGACGGGATGACGACCTCGTCGGCGACGGCGTGGGCGATGGTGAGCAGCGCGTCCAGGTTGTCGAGGTGGTGATTGGCGCACGACGGGTAGAGCAGCAGCGAGCCGATTCGCTCGTCGATCGTAAGCTTCGGCAGAATCGTCGTCGCGACGAAGTCGACCACGTCGATGATCTCGGGCAACGGTTCCGAGTACGGCTGCAGCATCGCCTGTAAGGCGTGCGTGCAGGCGGAGGAATCGACGATGACTGGCTGGTTCGCGTGGGGCGCGAGGGCTCGTCGCACCTGCCCCGTCATGGTCTGCTCGCCGAGGCGCATGCCGCGGCTGCTCCACGGGATGCCGCAACACAGTCGCGACGCGTTCAACAGCGTGACGGCCACTCCAGCACGCATGCGCAACACGTTGAACGCGTCGAACACGCCCTCGCTGGGCGCGCCGAGGAGTGTCTGCTGGCATCCGGGGAAGTACGCGGCGACGGCATCCTCCGCGGTTTGCTCGCGACGGGGGCGCCTGCGCACCTTCGACCCGCCGGTGAGATCGTCGGAGTAGGCCCAGACGCTGTCGCCACCGTAGCGTTTACGCCCCAACGCGATGAGGGATCGAGCGACGGGCTGGATGCGCTTGGCCGTCGACATCGCCGTCGAGACGAGCGACGTCGTGCGGCCCCAGTTGCGTGCGGCGCGGTCCCAGCTGCGCTCGCTGGCCTCCGTCGTTCTCGCGCTGCGCTGGCGTCGCACGAGCTCGCCGGTGTCAATGCCGAGCGGGCAAGCCACCTGGCACATGCCTGCGGCGGAGCAGGTGTCGATGGCGGCGTACTGGTAGTTCTCGGCAACCGCTTCGAGCAGCTCGGTGTCGTCTTGGCGGGCGGCGATCTCGCGCTGGAGCACAATGCGCTGCCGTGGCGTCAACGTGAGCTCGGCCGACGGGCACGTCGGCTCGCACAGCCCGCACTCGATGCAGCGGTCGACGGCGTCGGAGATCGTCGGCATGAGCTTCAGATTGGTGAGGTGCGAGTCGGGGGCATCGTTGAACATCACTCCGCGGTTCATGATGTTGAACGGGTCGAAGAGGTGTTTGATCTCGCGCATGCACTCGTAGAGTTCGACGCCCACCTGTCGTTCGAGGAAGGGCGCCATGGCGCGCCCGGTGCCGTACTGCGCTTTGACTACGCCTTGTTTAGCCAGTACGAGCTTGACGTAGGCCTCCATGAAGCGCTTGTACTTCCGAAGCCGATCGGCAACCGAGAAACGCTCCGTGAACACGAAATGGAGCGTGCAGTCGGTGAGGTGCCCGGTGATGGCGGGCTGCTGGATGCCGAACCGGGCGAAGAGTCTGCGTAGTTCGCGGATGGTGTCGACGATGTGCTCGCGGGGCACGCTGCAGTCTTCCATGACGAGCGTCGTCGCTGGTGGGCGGCGTTTCGCGAGGGCGACGTGCACGTCGTGGTACAGGTGCGACAACGGCCGGCTGGGGGCCTCGTCGGTGACGTCGTACACCTCCGGAAGTTCCGCGACGGCGTCCCTCACGCTGGCCAGGCGTTGCTCGAGCGCGTCGGGGGATTCGTCGCACAGTTCCAGCCAGAGGGCTGCGTGTTCGTCGAGTTCGAGATCGACGATGTCGGGGAGCGCGTCGGGCAGGGACTGGGCCACGCGGAGGGCCTCCACGTCGAACAATTCGATGGCGTCGAATCCCAGTTCGGCGAGGCGTGATGCGGCCTCGACCGCGTCGTCGAGGCTGGGGAATATGGCGAGGCTTGCGCGGTGGACGGGGAGCACCGGGACGGTGCGCATGGTGGCTTCGGCGATGAAACCGAGCGTGCCTTCGCTGCCCACCATGAGTTGCCGGATCATGGCGGATGGTTTGGAAAACTCGGTGAGCGCGCGGAGTTGGTAGCCCATCGCATTGCGCATCGACCACAGGCGAGCGATGGTGGCGAGCGAGTCCCGGTCCTCGCGCAGGCGGCGTCGAAGGATAGCGAGGCCGCCGGCGACCGTCGGTTCTTCCCAACTCAGGGCGAGGTCGGCGTCGGGTGCCGCGGTGTCGACGACGCGCCCGTTCGGGAGCACCACCACCATCGACTCCACGGTGTGAAACGCGTCCTGCGACAGGCCGAACATTCGTCCCGTCGCGTTGTTGGCGAGGACCCCACCGAGTGTGGCGGATTGCCCGCTCACCGGGTCCGGGCCCAACCGACGTCCGTAGCGGCGTAGCCGCGCATTGATCTCCGCGACGGTAGCCCCCGCGCCCGCGCGCACCCGCTCGCCGTCGTCGAGCACCTCAATGTGTCGGAACCGGCGGCGCACGTCGACGAGGATGTCGTCGCTGATGGCCTGCCCGCTGAGGCTCGTGCCGCCGCCACGCAGTGTGAGCCGACGGCGCTGCTCCCGGGCTTCCGCGAACAGTGAGCGGACGTCGTCGAGGCTGGATGCAACCACCACTTCCGAGGGAAACTCGAGGAAGCGGGACGCATCATGCGAGAGCGCGAGCCGCGTCAACGGATCGGCGCTTCGTAGCATCCCTTCGGTCACGGGCCAAATCCTAGCCGGGGTGCGCGCTGCTTGCAGGGCATGTCTGCTGTCTCCAGCTTCGCTGCTATGATGATGCGTCGAAGATACTGCGGACGTAGTTCAACGGTAGAGCGTCAGCTTCCCAAGCTGAATGTTGCGGGTTCGAATCCCGTCGTCCGCTCCAATGCGAAGCGGTGAGATAGATCAAGTTCGTGGTTGGTCTACCCGCCACGAACTTGATCTATCTTCGGTTTGCTGTAGTGGAAGGGGCAAACCACACACGGATCCGCGTTGGCGATAGAGCGACGGTGGTGCCGCGTCATAACGAGATCAACGAAATCACTGCGAAACACATCTTGAAGCAGATCGGGGCACGATGATGAAAGTTACTGCGCAAGTACAACGCTCTGGTGACTGGTGGGCTATTTCGGTACCGGAAATACCGGGTGTATTCACTCAGGCTCGTCGGCTGTCTCAAGTTCCCGATATGGTCCGGGACGCCGTTCGGCTCATGGAGGGAGATGAAGCACTGGACGTCGAAGTTGAGATCGTCGCCCATACCGAAATCGACGAACTTTTGGGAGAAACCTTGGCTGCACGTAGCGCGGCTGACGAAGCGGCGGCCAGAGCTTCCGAGCTGACGGTGAAGGCAGCAAAAGCGTTGACGGCATCAGGCATCACTGTGCGGGATGCGGGACACTTACTGGGAGTGAGTCCACAGCGAGTGGCGCAACTGACAGCGCGCTGAGTGAAACATCCTGTCGGACGAGTTCGCAGTCCGTCGTCCGCTCCAACGCGAAGCGGCAGTGGGCAATGGTGACGACTTCGCGGAATCCGGGTTCAGCGTTTGGTATTGTCGCGGACGCGGCTCAAGGAGGACACATTGAGGCCGGTACAGCGGAGACCGAGACGACATCGATTAGGTCGCTCGATGGCTACCGACGCAACAAGCGGAGCGCCGATGCGCAACAAGTCGAGAGGGCCGTCGCCGCAGACAACCCGGAGGACCAGTGATGGACTACTACGTCTATCTCGACGAGACAGGCTCAGCAGACTACAACAAGAAATCGGGCGAGTATTTCAGCATTGGTAGCGTTGCCTACAAAGGGGACCATCGCGACCCCCTCTGGAGGGGGTTCCAGCTCCGCACCGATTTAGAGGCCCGTGGGGTTCACTTACCCACGGGGTTCCACGCCGCCGATGACTCGAGAGCGACCAGAGATGAGGTATTCGAGGCCATCAAGCAGTTTCCTCCGATGCGTTTTGATGCCACCCACTTCCTGAAGGAGAACGCCTACGACAGCGTTCGGAAGGAGGGCAAGACCCGCCTCTATCATCTGGCGCTGTACATTCACCTGAAGCACGTCTTCCAGTTGCTCGGCGGTGTTGGTGACCGCGTCTTCGTGATCGCCGGCACCATCCATCTCACGAGGGGAACAGCGCAGGCAGCCAAGGGGGCACTGGAGGACGTATGTCGGCAAAGCTCAAAGCGCAACCGGCCCGTCATCCCGTGCTTATGGGAGGCGAGAACTTCGTGGGGGATACAGGTTGCTGACTACTGCCTTTGGGCACTCCAGCGAGAAATCGCAGACAAGCCATGTCAGTGGTTCCCCAGCGTCGTCAAACCCCTGCAGGCGAGCGATTTCTACCCATGGGGGAGAAAGTAGGAAGACCAGCTATCCCGGTAGGGAAAGGCCCCCCTGGGGCTCTTATCACTGGTCTTCAGGATCCAGTATCGCACAGAGAATCTCTACAGGCCAGGGCCCAGAGGGTGGAACCCCGCGGTCTGCACTTATTGACTAGGCCAATGAGAGCACGCCGAGATGAAGCGGCAAGATAGATCAAGCTCGTGGTTGGTCTACCCGCCAAGAACTTGATCTATCTTTCAGCGTTTTGTGGTAAGCGGCGACACAGGGGTCAACCGTCCGTGAGACGCTCGGTGGGAGTGGTCGCCTCAGCCCGGATGTCCGTCGGGAAAAACGGCACGACGACGAGCGCCCTGCCGGTGACTGTGGCCGACGTGGTATCACCGCTTCGATGCACCGTCGCCGACACATCAGTGAGCGACCCGTTAGTAGTGGCGTCGTGAGCGGCCTGTGTGCCGGCGGCTTCCGAGGCGCCGTAGGCGGCAGCGGCGCGGGCCGCGTCCTGTGCTGCCGCGTGCGCCGTGGTCTGCGCCCACGACATCATCGCCCACTGCACCGCGAGCAAGAAAATGCTGATGACAAGCGGCAGCAGCAGGGATACCTGCACCGACCCGCTCAGTCCTCGTTCATCTCGCATGGCACATTCTTAGCCGACCGACGGGTCAACTCGCGCCAGAATCGTCACCCTGTGGATAGCTCGACGGTCGGAGTGCCGGCACTCGGTAGTTGAGCCACCCACGCAGTGGGCTTGTCGAAGCCCGGGCGGGTCCGGTGGTTGAGTAGCGCCGAAAGCGCATATCGAAACCATCGCAGCCCTGTGCGGAGGATGTGCGTGGTTGGAAAACTGCAAAACTCGCCAACAGTGGCGGCACTCATGCGTGATTGCTGCAGGAGACGTTCCACTGATGTCGAGTTTTGCAGTTGCAGTGGGGCGTCTCGATATGGCGGCGCCTTACCTACTAGAAAGGCTCGAGGGCCACCCCGCACACGGCGAGACGGCCCTCGAGCGCAACAAAGGCACGGTCAGCCGGGGATGACGTCGCCGGACGGCCACTCGGACTTGATGAATTCCTTCACCTTGTCAGAGTGGAGCAGCTCGTCGAGCTTCTGCACACCCTCGTTGTCGTTGTCCTTGCGCCAAGCCACCACGTTGGCGTAGGGGTTGTTCTCGACCTTTTCGGACAGCACAGCCTTCGACGCGTCGAGGCCGGCGGTGAGCACGAAGTTGGCGTTCACGATGGCGAGGTCGATGCCGGGATCGTCCACCATCTGCACCACAACCTCAGGCTGCAGTTCCTCGAACTTCAGCCCCTTCGGGTTCTGCTCGGGCTTCAGATCGAGCACCGACGTCTCCAAGGTGATGTCCTTCAACAGACCGCCTTCCTGCAGCAGCAGGAGCGCACGCGCCTGGTTGGACACGTCGTTCGTGATGGCAACCTTCGCGCCTTCGGGCACCTCGTCGATGGATTGCGCCTCGCGGGCGAACACGCGCATGGGCTCGATGTGCACGCCCTCGCCGTGCTCGAACTCGTAGCCCTTGTTCGCTATTTCCGCCTCGAGGTACGGCAGGTGCTGGAAGTAGTTGGCGTCGAGTTCGCCGCTGTCCAGCGTCTGGTTCGGCAGGACGTAGTCGTCGAACTCCTTGATGGTGATGGAGATGCCTGCATCCTTGGCGAGGTTGTCGCGCACGTACTCGAGGATCTTCGCGTGAGGCACCGGGCTAGCGCCCACGACCACCTCGGTGGCGCCACCCTTCGCGTCGGTGCCGCCGTCGCTCGAAGCGGGCTTGGCGCTGCCACCGGACGAGGCATCGGTACCGCCGCAGGCGGTGAGAGACATGGCGGCTGCCAACGAGGCAGCAACTACAGTAAGAAGCTTTCGCATAGGAATGACTCCTTTGCTCGGGGCCAACAACAAGTTGACCAGTTCTTCAATGCCGGCCTGCGCCGGCGCCCCACGGGGTGTGGGGACAACTTGGGGTCAGCGGTGGTCAACCAGCCGCACCAGCAGCTCACCAACCAGCTGAATGACCTGCACCACCACAATCAGGATGACGATGGTGATCACCATCACCTCGGGGATAAAGCGCTGGTAGCCGTAGTTGTAGGCCAGGCGCCCCAGCCCGCCACCGCCGACGAGCCCCGCCATCGCGGAATAGCCGACGATGGTGACGAGCGTCGTCGTCATCGCAGCAATCAGCGCCGGCAGCGCCTCCCTCAGCCACACCTTCCAAATGATCTGAATCTTCGACGAACCCATCGCGCGGGCGGCATCCGTCTTGCCCGACGGCACGTCGCGCAGCGCGCTTTCCACCAGTCGCGCGAAAAACGGAATCGCGGCAATCGTAAGCGACACGCTCGCTGCGATCGGCCCCACCGCCGTACCGATGAGCATCGTCGTAAAACCGATGAGCGACACCATCAAGATCGCGTACGGGAACGAGCGCACCACATTCACGACGACGCCGAGCGCGCCACCGGCGACGCGCCCCCACCGGCCAAGCGTGTTGAAGTTGAACAGTGCGACGCCCAGCGGCAGCCCGACCAGGATCGTGAACAACCCGGAGATGCCGAGCATCAACAACGACTCCCAAAAACCCACCTGAATGGCATCCCACATCTGCGGGGTCACGGTAGAGAAATCCATCAGACCGGCACCTCCTGCAGCTCGGACGTGAGGCACGCGTCGGCACCCTGGTCGAGGAACAACTGCACCACCCGACGAGGGTCCGTGCCGTCGGGAACCGCGATGCGCAGGTGCGAAAACGTGGTGCCAGCGAGGTGCTCGACGCTGCCCGCGATGATCGCCAATTCCGCTCCGACGAGGTTGGACGTATGCGCGATCACCGGCCCGGCAGCCCGAGAGCCGCGGGACAGCACGTCGACGAGTGTGCCAGCCACGTTGTCGTGGTGGGGGATGCCGAGCAGCATCTGGCTGAGCTTGCCGTCGAGGGAGGACACCACGTCGGTGAGCGGCCCGCTTTCGATGATGCGCCCGTGATCGAGCAGCGACACCGAGTTGCAGATGCGCTTCACGACGTTCATCTCGTGCGTAATCACGATCACCGACCGCTCGGGGCTGCGCAGGCTCAGGATGAGTTCGAGAATCTCGTCGGTGGTGCGTGGATCGAGGGCCGACGTCGGCTCGTCGAACAGCATCACGTCGGGATGCGTGGCGAGCGCGCGAGCGATGCCCACCCGCTGCTGCATGCCGCCCGAGAGCTGCGACGGGTACAGTCGCGCGGCGTCCGCGAGGCCAACCTGCTCCAACAGTTCCATCGCGCGAGCGTGGCGCCGTGCGCGCGGCACACCGGCGATCTCTTGCGGATATGCGACGTTGTTGAGCACCGTGCGCGAATCAAACAGGTTGGCTTGCTGGAACACCAACCCAATCCGACGACGCGCCCTGCGCAGATTGCGGTCTGTGGCGCGGGTCAGCTCCTGCCCGTTGATCTGGATGCTCCCCGCGCTCGGGCGCTCCAGCATGGCGAGGCATCGCACCAACGTCGATTTGCCCGCGCCGGAGTGTCCGATGACGCCGTGCACTTCGCCGTTATCTACGGTGAGCGACACGCCGTCGAGCGCCAGCACGGTACGGGATGCACTCACATACTGTTTCGTGAGGTCGGTGACGGTGATCAACTGCTGCCTTTCCTTTCCCGCTCATTCAACCAGCCGGGAAGGGGCAGCCCCAACTTTCGTCCACGGCAGCCGGACGGGGTTCACCCACAGCTGAACGAGATCCCGGAATCCGACGGGTTACGCCCAGCGCGCGATACCCTCGGCCACCTCGTCGAAACGCTCGCGATCGAGGATTGCACCGATCCGGCGCACGGCGTTGGGGTCGATGCGAAGGAACCGGTTAACGCGCACCTCGGATGGGCGACGCTTGCGGTCCCAGTCGCCACTGCCGATGTCCACCCAGTACCGCCCGGCGCGCGCCTCCTGCGCCGCATCGACGTCGTGATCCTTGCTCGTCACCTGCAAGCCGATCAGCCAATCGCCGTCGCGCCCGATCAGTAACACGGGGCGATCTTTGCCCTGGCTGTGGTCTTCCTCGTAAGGCACCCACGTCCACACGATTTCGCCCGGGTCGGGCACACCGTCGACATGTGGGTCGTAGACGGGCTCGACGTGGCCGGTGAAATCCCCGGGGTAGGGGCCGCCCGGCGCCGGGGTTTCGGGTTGGCTGTGTTGCTTCGACGGCTTGGGTTCCTGCAGATCGCCGGGGGAGGGACGCACTGTCGTCGGCGCAGCCTTGGCGCGCTTCTGCAATGCCCGGCGGCCTTGCTTCGTCGCCTCGTGGACGCTGTCCATCACGAGACGCTTGAACAGTCGCCTCCAGTTCACGCTGTACCCCTACTTTCTGCGTCGTCTCACTCGAGGCTAGCGGAAGCGCGGCAAGCGCCCGTAATAGATGGTGCCCGGGCGGGAATAGCGTTCCGGCTCGTGCGAGCGCACTCGTCGCCACTGCTCGAAATAGCCGCTCACTGGCGGCAGGAACAGCAGCGCGCCTCCCACCAGCACCAGCCCCAAGGCAATCAGCCCGTACAAATTGATCAACAGCGCGACGAGCCCCGCCAGCCCTGCGGCGACGAGCGCCCCGACGCGCGCCCAGCCGCGCCCATTCCAAGCCTGGAACCCGACGACACCCGCGGCACCGCCGGCCAGACCCGCGAGCCCGGCGTACACGAACTCGAGGAACAGCGAGAACCACTTGCCCGGCTCGGGCTCCACCCACCCGGTGAGGTGCGCGGAAGCGAGGTATGTCTCGGGATGCGCGGCGCGCCACCAATGCCAGCCGTAGCTCCACGCCACCGCAGCCACCGCCAGGTACAGCACGATGGAAGCGACGACGAGCACCGCCGGGCGGCGTGGCTCACCGGTACGGGGGCTGAGGGGGACGTCGTCGCGAAGCTCCTCGATGGGTGGGAGCGTCGCGATCTCTTTCGGCTCGGTTTGTGTCATCCCAGCTTGCCCAGCACCAGTTCAGTGAACACCCGCACGCCGTCGTCGAGCACGCCGTCGTCGAACTGCGCGAAGGCCGAGTGGTTGAACGGCGCGGTGGCGGGGTCGAGGTCTTTCGGGCATGCGCTCAGCCCGAAGAAGCAGCCGGGTGCCGCCTCGAGCACCTGCGAGAAGTCTTCCGAGCTGGTGAGTGACTGCTCCCAGCGGACGTGACGCTCGGGGCCGAGCATCCGCACGATGGTGTTCGCCACGTACTGCGTCTCCGCTTCGTCGTTGACGGTCACCGGGTACGGCGGGTGCGACGGGTGCACGTCGGTTCGCAGTCCGTGGGCGTCGCCGATGCCTCGGGCGAGGCGCTCGAATCGCTCAATCACCTTGTTCCTGGCCTCGGGGGAGAAAGCGCGGATGGAGGCCTCGAGCCGCGCCGATTCCGGGATCACATTTGCGGACTGGCCGGCGGCGATGGTGCCGATGGTGAGCACCACCGGGTCGAACACGTCGAACTGGCGGGTGACCATCGCGTGCGAGGCGGTGATGAGCTCCGCCAGCGCAGGCACCGGGTCGTTCGCCTTGTGGGGAGCGGAACCGTGCCCGCCCTGTCCGGTGTAGCGCACCTCGATGAAGTCGTGAGAGGCCATAGTGGTGCCGGGTTTCGTGGTGAAGGTGCCGTAGGGCTCGAGGCCAGCCCAGACGTGGATGGCGTAGGCGGCGTCGATCTTCCTCCCGGCAGCCTCCAGCGCGCCCTCACGGATCATGTAGCTGGCGCCGTTGCGAACCTCCTCGCCCGGCTGGAACATGAACAGCACATCGCCGGCCAGCTCGTCGCGGCGGGCGCACAGCTCACGGGCGGCGCCGATGAGCATCGTCATGTGGAGGTCGTGCCCGCAGGCGTGCATGTTGCCATTCGTCGACGCGTAGTCGAGCCCGGTGGCTTCCTCGACGGGCAGCGCGTCCATGTCGGCGCGCAGCAGCACGACGGGGCGGTCGCCGTCGGAAGTTTTCGTGCCGCGCAGCACGGCCACGACGCTGCTCAGCGATTCGCCCAGCGTGATCTCCAACGGCAGACCTTCGAGCGATTCCAACACGAGCGCCTGGGTCTGGGGCAGATCCAGCCCAACCTCGGGAATCTGGTGGAATCTGCGTCGCAACTCGACGAGTTCAGTCACGGGTGCCTCCTTCAACAACGTTTCCTCGAGCCTACTCGGCCCCAGGTGCGCGGAGCCTGGTGTTCATTCGGGGAACGCGAAGGCCGCGACGGCGTCGAGCCGGGGGAAACCGACGGCGACGTCCGCCTGCGCCGCAGTGACCGGCTTCGCGCAAAACGCGACGCCCAACCCTGCCGTGGCAAGCATCGTGAGGTCATTCGCGCCGTCGCCAGCCGCCACCGTCCGCTCCAGCGGTACGTCGTGCGCGGCGGCGAACCCACGCAGGTCCAGCGACTTTTGTTGCCGGTCGACGATACGCCCCTCAACCTCGCCCGTGAGATACTCGACGCCATCCCGGCGGGCGGTCTGCAGCTGGTTCGCGGCGAAGAAGTCGAGCCCGAAATCGTCGGCAAGCCGGCTCACGAGCTGCGTGAAACCACCCGACGTGACGCCGACGCGCGCCCCGCGCGCATGTGCAGTATCGACGAGTTCCCTCGCCCCCGGAGTCGGGCGCATCAAGGGATAGACCTCGTCGAACACCGTTGTCGGAAGGCCTTTCAAGGTGGCGACGCGTTGACGCAGCGACTGCTCAAAGTCGAGCTCCCCGCGCATTGCCTGCTCGGTGATGGCAGCCACTTCGTCGCCTCTACCGGCGTGCTCGGCGAGCAGGTCGACGGCCTCCGTCATCGTGAACGTGGAGTCGACGTCGCACATCACGATGCCAGCGTCACGCGCGACGAGCGCCCCGTCGACGACGCCCACGGCGACGCCGTCGGCAGCGGCGCGCAACTCGGCACGCAGCGCCTCGGGGTCGTCGGAATCTGCGAACGCGTGCACGACATGGCCGAACGCTGCCTCAGCAGCGACGATCCGCGTGGGCGCGCACCGCGCCACCAGATCGTCGGAGATGGGGGAATCGGATGCGAACGTCACGCGGATCTGCATGCCTCGAGCCTATGCGCTAGCGCTGCGAGGCCACCAGTTTCAGCTCGGCGGTGTGCTCGTTGCCGTCGCGCAGATAGGTGACGTTCACGCTCTGCCCCACCTGCTGTGCGCGCACGAGCCCCACCAGCTGCGCCGTCGACGACACCTGCCGCCCACCAATCGCAGTCACCACGTCGCCGGGGCGCAGCCCCGCATCGGCCGCGGGGGAACCGTCGATCACCTCGGCCACCTCGGCGCCCATCTGCCCGGTGGTCTGCACATCGCGCGCGGTAATACCGATCTGCGGGTATTGCGCCTTGCCTTGTGCGATGAGCTGTTCGACGACGTGCTTGGCCTGGTAGGCGCCGATGGCGAAGCCGATACCGATGTTGCCCGACTTCGTGCCGTCCTCCCGCTCGCCCGACAGCGACGCGATGGAGCTCGTGATGCCGACGAGCTGCCCCGCCGAGTTCACGAGCGCGCCCCCGGAGTTCCCGGGGTTGATGGCCGCATTGGTCTGAATCGCGGCGGTGACCACCGCGTCGGAGCCACGGCTCGTCGGCGACTGCTGCGAACCCACCGCCTGGGTGGTGACGGGCCGATCCAACGCGGAGACGATGCCGGTGGTGACGGTGTTCGACAGCCCGAGCGGGTTGCCGATGGCCATCACAGGGTCACCCACCTTGAGCTTCTGCGAATCGCCCCACGCCATCGGCTGCAGATTCGACGGCGGGTTCACGATGCGGATCACCGCGAGGTCCGTCGACGGATCGGAGCCGACGAGCTCCGCGTCGTAGGTCTGGTCGCCGAGTGTCACGCGAATCTTCTGCGCGCCGTTCACCACATGGTTATTCGTGACGATGTTGCCGGCCTTGTCCACGACCACGCCAGAGCCCTGGCCACCGCCGCGCTCGGAGGCCACTTGAATGGCCACCACCGATTTCGACGCACTGTCCGCCACCGCGGTCCAGTTCGGGTTGCTCGGATCAGCCTGCTGCACCGTCGCGCCGGAACTCGCGCCTTGGGTGGCCCCACCGTCGGTGGTGCTCTCCGACGACGACACTGCGGCCGGCTGCTGGCTGAGCATGTACTGCGTGGTGAGCGCCGCGGAACCCGCGCCGACGCCGCCCGCGAGGAGGGTGAGTCCCAACACTCCTGCCACGAGCTTCCCACCCTTGCGCTTACGCGGAGCTCCGACGGGGCCCCTCGCCGCCGTCGGTGCGGAGGGCTGCCCCTGGGGCTGAGACTGAGGCTGCTGGAACGCCTGGCCCGGGTAGCCCTGGCGTGGAGGCTGGCTGGGGTAGCCCTGGCTGGACGATTGGAACCCCGACGGGTACTCCGGACGCGGCTGGGGTGCGCCCCCGTTGCCAGACGAGGGCTGGCCTGCGTCCCTGCTCCACGGGTTGGGGTTGCTGCTCATGTGTGTCTCCTCACTCGACGATCTGTGCCCAGCTTCATCGGGCAGCCTGTGCGTTTCCTGTGCGGGCGCACCGGGCTACCTGTGAGTGTGTTAGCCGTCGGACGGCTTCTCCTTGCGGTGACGGTTGAGGTACTCCGGGCTCACCGTCATCGCGGAGCGTTTGCCCGAGACGAAGGTGATCAGCCAGCGCACGAGCGTGCCCACCTGGTTCTTGAAGCCGGCGATGGTGAGCAGGTGCAGGAAGCACCACGCCATCCAGGCGATGAAGCCGCCGAGCTGGAGCTTGCCGATCTGCACCACGGCCTTCCACTTCGCGATGGTGGCCATGGAGCCCTTGTCCTTGTACACGAACTTCTCTTCGACGGGCTTGTCGTCGATGCGGTTCACGATGGTGCGGGCGGCGAATTTTGCTGGTTGGATGGCGCCCTGCGCGACGCCGGGGACGCCGTCGACGGCCATCATGTCGCCGATCACGAACACTTCGGGATGCCCAGGCAGCGTGAGGTCGGGGAGCACCTTCACTCGCCCCGCGCGGTCGGTCTCCGCGCCGGTGCGTTCTGCTAATTGCTTGCCCAACTCGGAGGCCTGCACACCTGCCGACCACACCTTGCAGTAGCTCGGGATGACCTCTTCAGAGCCGTCCTTCGCCTTCAACGTGATGGAATGTTCGTCGACGTTGGTGGCCATGGTGTTCATGCGCAGCTCGACGCCCAGCGCCTCGAGGTCGCGGGCGGTGCGCTTGCCAAGCTTCTCGCCGAACGGGGGCAGCGGGTGGTCGACACCGTCGACGAGAATGACGCGCGCCACCGACGTGTCGATGCTGCGGTACTGCTTGTGCAGCGTCTGCGCGGCGAGCTCGCGAAGCTGCCCGGCCATCTCGACGCCGGTCGGCCCCGCTCCCACTACGACGAACGTTAAGAGCCGGCGCCGCTCCTCCTCGTCGGGCTCCACCTCCGCGTGCTCGAACGCATGCACGATGCGGGCGCGCACCTCGAAGGCGTCGTCGATGGTCTTCAGCCCCGGGGCGAATCGCTGGAAGTGGTCGTTGCCGAAGTACGACTGCGTCGCGCCGGCGGCCACGATGAGCGAATCGTAGGCGGTGCGATGCTCCTTGCCGTCTTGCTCCCAGATCACCTCACGCGCGTCGACGTCCACGTCGGTGACCGAGCCGAGCAGTGTGCGAACGTTGCGCTGCTTCGCGAGGATCTCGCGCATCGTCGGGGCGATCTCATTTTGCGACAAGATGCCGGTGGCCACCTGGTACAGCAGCGGCTGGAACAGGTGATGGGTGGTGCGGGAAATGACGGTGACGTCGAGGTCGTCTCGTTTGAGGGATTTCGCTGCGAAGAGCCCCCCGAACCCCGAGCCGACGATGACAACACGATGCTTGCCCATAACGCTCCCTGGAGGTGGTTTCCTATTTGATTACCACTGTAGAAGCCACTGAAAATAGGGCCCAACGTGCGCGAAATGCCTACGTAGCCGGCTACCGCGCTTCGCAACACGCGACGGTGTAGTGCGGGTTCTGCGCGACGACGCGCGTGCGCCCGAGTCGCACGTTGAGCTCCTTGCGCCACGGCAAATGCGAGTTGTACACGCACCACAGCTGGCCGCCCGGGCGCAGCAAGCGGCGGGCGTCGTCGAACAGCGCCAGCGTCGCGTCGGAATCCTTCGCCGTGCCGCGGTGGAAGGGCGGATTGGTGACGATGGCGTCGAAGCTCGCTTCCGGGAGATCGGCGGTGCCGTCTGCCCAGAACGCCTCGACGTCGACGTCGTTCTCGCTGGCCGCGATCTGTGTGGCCGCGACGGCCGACCAGCTCACATCGACGCCCGTCACCCGCTTGTCACGCTGCGCGAGCCAGCACGCGATGGACCCATTGCCGCAGCCAAAATCCAGCACATCGGTGCCGTCGACGTCGAGCACCTCGAGCAGGAGCTTCGTGCCGGGGTCCACCTTCGTGCCACCGAACGTCGCCCCGTGCGAGGCTACGGTGAGCCCGAGCGCGTCGTGGTGTTTGAGTTTCGGCCAGTCGGACTCAGCGTCCGCCTCCGGCCCCCAGGCGCGCAGCACGCGCGACTTCTGGCGGCCGAGGCTCGCGTTCACGGCGGTGAAATATTTCGCGAGCACCGAGTTCATCGACTTGTTCATATGCTTGTCGCGCCCACCCGCGAGGAACAGCATGTCGTCGCGCCCGAGCACGGAGGCCGCGATCTCGTCGAGGGCCGCGAGCGCCTTCGGCAGGCGCCCGACGGCGAGCGCCGCGCCGCCGAGCTCGTCGGGGTGGTCGACGAGCAACTCCTCGGGCACCTGCTGCGCGTCGCGGACGTCGTCGCAGAACACGCGCATGCTGCCGGTGCGCGTCGCCAGCTGCTCCACGAGCGCCGGCGCGTCGAACACCGCGACGGTGCTCAGCTCGGCCGGGAGCTCGTCGATAAGGAGGCGGTCGACGGGGTCGAGGGCGGTCATGCGGGCTCCAGGTTCAGCAGGGGACGGAGGTCGTCGAGTGTATCGAGCCGGTGGCAGCGGTGCACCGGGCCGCTCGGTTCTTCGCGGAGGAGGGCCGACGCCATGCCCGCCGCGCTCGCGGCCTCGGCGTCGATGGGGCGATCGCCGACGAAGATGCAGTCGTCGACATCGAGCCCGTGGCGCTCCAGTAGGAGCTGCACCATCGTTGGGTCGGGCTTGCGCGGGAACCCGTCGGGAGCGCATACCATGTCGTCCACGGTGAGCTCGAGTGCCGCGAGGAGCGCCTCGGCGGAGGTGCGGTCGCGGTGCGTGATGATGAGGTTGAGCCCACCGGGGGCGCGCACGTCGGCCATGAGCTCACGTGCGCCTGCCATCACGGGCGGAGGATTGCTCTCCCAGCGGCGCTTCAAATCAGCGTTGGCCTGCTCAAACACCGCCGCCGGTAGGCCCGTGCGGTCCGCCAGCGCGTCGATCGCGTGCCGCGTGGAAGTGTGAGTGAGCGAGGCCACATCGTCGACGGGGACGGCGGCGCCACGACCCTGCGCGGCGTTGGCGAGGGCCTGGTTCAGCTCGGGATAGGTGTCGACGAGCGTGCCGCCCATGTCCCAGAAGATGTGGCGGTGGCGGGAAGGCATGCGGCGAGTCTAGTAGCGACGCTCCAGGCGCACCTGCGGCAGGCAAGCCGTCGCCTCCGAAATGAGGCGTGCGCCCAGCTTGGCCGTGCGCCCGTCGACGTCGTACTTGGGGTTCAACTCGACGACGTCCATGAGCCGCAGCTTCCCGGACGCCGCGACGGTTCGGACCGCACCGACGATGGCGCGGGCCGGCACGCCCAGCGACGCGGGCGCGGAGACGCCCGGCGCGATGGCCGCCGGCAGCACGTCGAGGTCGATGGTGAGGTAGACCGCGTCGAGGCCGGCGATAAAGTTCTCGGCGAACTCGATCACGCGCTGCGTGGAGCAATCCACGTCGAACAGGTAATCGACGTCGAGCTCGTCGGCGCGCTGGAAGAGGGCACCGGTGTTCGACGGCTCAGCGATGCCGATCACGCCGTAGCGGAAGGCCTCGCCCGCGTCGCTTTGGGCCAGGGCCATCTGCTGAAACGGCGTGCCCGAAGTGGGGCGCTCGGCGCTGCGCAGGTCGAAGTGCGCGTCGAGGTTCAGCACACCCCAACGCTGCCCGGCCACCACTCCCGACGCCGTGAGCCCCAGGTACGACGCCCACGCCGTCTCGTGCCCGCCGCCCAGCACCACGGTGAGGACGTTGCCGTCGGAGGCCAGCGCGTCGCCGATGCGGTGACCCATCGCCGCTTGCCCGGCCTCAAGATCCTCGCCCTCGACGGCCACGTCGCCCAGATCGTGCAGCCCGACGGAGCCGTCCGCGAGGCGACGGTGCAGCGCCATCGGCGCTAGCGCGCGGCGCAACTCGGCAGGGGCGGCTGCCGCTCCCTGGCGCCCCTGGTTGCGGCGAACCCCCTCGTCGGAGGCGAAACCGAGCAACGAGATGTGGCTGCCGGCGGGGGCGTCGGTGCTGATGCGCTGATGCCACCGGGCGTGCTCGGGCCCGTCGCCGTCGGTTCTGCCTGTCCAGATCATGCGGCCATTGTCTCGCGCGCGGCGTCCGGAACCAAGGCTGGCTTCGCGTAGGCTTCGAGCCAGCAAGGAGGTGCGCATGGGCAAGGTGCCGGCGGCGGAGTCGACGCTCGCCGTGCTCACGTTTTTGGCAGGGCAGTCGCGCCCGGTGGCGGCCAGCCGGATTGCCGCGACGCTCGGCATCCCGCGTTCCACCACCTACGACCTGCTCGGTGTGCTCGTCGCAGCCGGGTTCGTGATTCGCTACGACGCTGAACGCGCCTACGGGCTCGGGCCTGCCGCCTACGAGCTCAGCTTCGCCTATCAGCGCCAGGCGCCGCTCGCGATCGTCGGCGGCAAGGTGGCCCGCAGAGTCGTCGACCGGCTGGGGGAAACGTGCCACATCGCGGTGCTCCAAGGCCGCGACGTGCTCTACGTCGTGGAGCAGCGCGCGGCGGGGCGCCCGTCGCTGGTGACCGACGTCGGGGTGCGCCTGCCCGCGCACCTCACCGCGTCGGGGCGGGCCTTGCTGGGAGCGCTGCCGCCTGCGCAGCTGCGGGCGATGTACGCGGGCGTGTCAACGCTGGAGCGCATGGGCGCCGAGGGGTCGCTGGAGTACTCGCCGTCGCGGGTAATGGCCGAGGCGGCAGACACCGCGCGCCGCGGGTTCGCCGTCGAAGATGGGGAAGTCACGACGGGGTTACGCTCGCACGCGGTGCCCGTCGTGAACAGGGCGGGCTGGCCGATCGCCGCCGTCGCCACCACGTTCGAGCAGGCGCCAGCAGGGGGCGTCGAGGTGCTGCGCGAGGCGGCGGAGGAGCTGCGACGCGCGCTCGCCTGATGTCCGGTATCTCGGACAGTATTCGGCCCGTTGGGGCGCCTGTGGGCCGATGACGCTGGCGCGGCACCGTCGGCTGGGCTGAGATGGGGTCAATAGGTAAGGAGGCACCGATGAGAACCGTTCGCGCGCCACGAGGCACCGAGATCACCGCGAAATCGTGGTCCACAGAAGCGCCCATGCGCATGCTCATGAACAACCTTGATCCCGAGGTGGCCGAGCGCCCCGAAGACCTCGTCGTCTACGGCGGCACCGGGCGCGCCGCCCGAAGCTGGGAGGCGTTCGACGCCATCGTCGCCACGCTGAAGGAGCTCGAGGAAGACGAGACCCTGCTCGTGCAGTCGGGCAAGCCGGTGGGCGTCGTGCGCACCAACAAGTGGGCGCCGCGCGTGCTCATCGCGAACTCCAACCTCGTCGGCGACTGGGCCACCTGGGAGCATTTCCGCAAGCTCGAGGCCGAAGGCCTCATGATGTACGGCCAGATGACCGCCGGCTCCTGGATCTACATCGCCACGCAGGGCATCCTCCCTGTCTCTTATACACATCTCCGAGCCCACGAGACGTAGAGGAATCTC
>NZ_CAMYPD010000023.1 GCF_947286155.1 uncultured Tessaracoccus sp. | reverse complement strand
CGGTGGCGAGGTCGTGGCCGATCTGGCCGTGGCGTTCCAGGGTGGCGGCGATCGCGGGGTCGTAGGCCGAGCGCAGGATCACGGCGATTTGTCCGGGGGTGAGCCATCCTGACGGGGTGAGGTCGGCTGAGCGGAGTGCAGCGGTAAGGGTGTTCATCTCTTGACGTAGGACGGCAGCGGCGCCACGGATACCGCCACCGGCGGTGCGGATCTGCCTCGCCGCGTTTCTCATGTCGAGGGATACGGAGAGTGTGGTGGCGTGGCGTTCGCCTGCGGGTCCGGCGCGGTTGATGAGTTCGGCGTAGGTGGTGGCAGCCCAGCTGGTGTCTTCGGGCTGGCCGTGGGTGGTCCACCATTCGGCCAGTCCGGTGCCGGAGTCGGGCAGGGTGCGTTCCAGGATCTGCAGGGTGGCGATCCTGCCGGAGCGGCAGACGGTGGCCAGGACGCGGCCCCAGGCGGTGACGCGGCGTTCTTGTTCGGCGGGGTCGAGGAGCACGAACGCGGGGTGGGTGATTTCGCACACCACCGTGAGCGTGTTCTGGTGGGGGTCGTGGATCATGCCTGCCCCTGTGGTCGGGTCCTCGTATTCGCGCAGTCGGGCTTGGTCGCCGGGTAGGGCGAGGGTTCCGGCGGGGCGTGGGGTGACGATGCGGCGCCGGTAGAGGAGCTGGCCGATGGTGGTGCGGTAGACCCACCAGCCGGCCACGGGCACCCACTCGATGACCGGCCGTCCCGCGACAGGGACCCAGGTGAGGAGGACGGCGGTGGCCCAGATGGGGGCGGTGTAGGCCAGCCACATCCCGCCCCCCGCGTACAGGGCGGTGACGATGGTGGCGATCGCGATCCCGACGGTGACCAGCTGGGCCGCGGACAGGCCAAGCAGGATGCCGCGACGGGTCAGCCGGGAGAACTTCACCGGCACCAGCTCCGAACCGGTCGCATCCGGTTCGTGGCTGTTGTTCTTCTTGCGGCGGCTCATGACTGCGGCTCCTTCCCAGCACTCGACGGCGGCGGCGGATTGTCAGCGGGCGGCGGGTTCGGCACCGGCGCGGACGGTGCCACCTGCTCACCCCCACCAGGCGAGGACGACCCCGGTGGCTGTGAGCTTGGGGTGCTGGGCGGGGTGGGCTCCCCGCTGGCAGGTGGGGTGCCCTGCTGTGGCGGCGTCTCACCGGGTGCAGGCGCCGGCGGAGTATTCCCGCCATTGCCTCCGCCTTCGTTGTTGGTGGGGGTGTGGTCGGCGGCGTCGGCAGCGGTCTCGGCCTGCTGACCGAGTTCGGCGCCGGCTTTCGGTCCCGCGGTGGCGGCATCCTTGGCCACCTGTGCCCCGATCACGGCCGCGGCCGCAGGACCGGCAGCGGCAGCAGACCCACCCGATGCCGCACCCGAACCGGAAGCCCCGGCCGCCCCGCCAGTGCCAGCTCCGGCTTCGGCTCCGCCCTGGGAGGCTGAGGGGTTCGGGGTACTCGGTTTCGCCGGCTGCTTCCCGCCACCACCGTTGCTGTCACCGCCACTGCCGTCGAGGACCTGCTGGGGGTTGCCCGGCTGACGTTCCGGTAGCGGGATGGGGCGGTTGAGGGAGTTCTTGGCGTCTTGTTCGGCGCCGATCGCGTGGTACATGTCGAAGCCGACGAAGCTGATGAACCGGTACGTCAGGTAGGGGGCGAACGCGGCCATCGCCATGAGCACCACCCCGGCCAGCGGGTCACTGATCGAGGACAGGTCCCCATCGATCGGGGCGGCGACTTGGGTGATCGCGACCAGGAACATCACGACCAGCACGAGCTTGGAACAGATCAGCGCGACCACGAACATCGCCCACTTGCTGATCCACCCCCTGGTGGCGTCCCACGAGGAGCCCGACAGGGCCAGGGGTGCGAACACGATCGCGACCAGCAGCAGGGCTTTGCGGACCAGCAGCGAGAGCCACACGATCGCCGCGGAGGTGATCGCGAGCCCGGCGAGGAAGATCGTGATGATCGCCCCCACCCCGGGGGCGGCGATGTTAATCGCGGTCAGTCCGCCGGCGAGGATCGTGATCTTCTCGCCCATCGATTCGGTGGTCTCCCCGGCGGCTTGGACGATCCCGACACACAGCTGGTCGACCACCTCCAACAGCAGCCCGGTCAGGGTGATCACCACGAACGACCCCAACACGCTCTTGGCGAGGCCGAGGGCGGCTCGGCTCAGGGCCGTCGGGTCGCGACGGATGAGGCCGGTGATGAGTTGGAGGCAGAAGAACAGCAGCATCACGAACACCGCGATGCCGAACAGCAGGTTGTACACCGACAGGTATCCGTCACTGGTGATGTCGACCATCGTGGTGGCGTCGAAGACATTCCACACCGCCTCGAACAACCACCCCGCCGCAGCCCCCATGGCCTGGGCCAGCCAGTCGAACGGGGCCGACACCAACGACGCGGCGGCCTCACCAGCAGTTTCGCATACACCTGAGATGACGGGCAGATCACAGATCCCCACCGCAATCACTCCTCACACACGTGGATTGGTGGGTAGGGGTCAGACGGACTGGCCGACGTTCCAGAAGAAGTTGATCAGCGTGACCGCAGCGCCGCAGATGATCGCCGACCCGCACGAGACCAGGACACCGACCTTGCCGCGGCCGGCCAGGTGCGGGTTGGAGGAGTTCGCGCCGAAGCCCCACACGATCGCGGAGATGATCAGCGCCAGCACCGACAAGATCAGCCCGATCGTCATCACCGCCCCCACGATGTTGCGCAACTGCGCGATCCCCGGCAGCCCATCATCATTCGGCGTGATCTCCACCTCCATCGGCAGCATCACCGGCAGAGATGACAGATTCGGCACAACACAGCTCATCAGATCAAACACAGCAAACTCCTCACAGGACGAAACAACGAAAGGGGCCCGGCCCCGCCAGGAAGTGACCGGGAGGGCAGGCAACCAAGAGAGGTCTGCCTGTCAGGTGCGCTGCCAGCCCCGAAGAGTTTCGAAGGAGCTACTCAGGACCGGTGCGTCATGTCATCATGGCGGTGTCAAGGGTTCGAGGAGGTATCCATGACCAGCCATAGCCGCAGGTGTGCGGACGCTGTTCGAACGACGCCTGAGCAGTGCGAATGCATGTGTGATGGAGCCTTCCACGGAGGCCCCCACAGCGAGCGCGCGCGAGCGTTGCTGTGGTCCAATGCGCGGCGTCAGAAGTACTCGCAAGAGCAAGTCAGAACAGCCAAGAGGAAGGCCAAACATGCTTTGGATGCCGCCGAGGAGGATTCGAAAGCGAAATCGGCAGCCGACGAGCTCTGCACCGACTTCCTCGTCCGGTACATCGTCAACGAGATCGTGTTCGAGGAGCCTACGTCGGTGCAGGAAGATGTTCGTACCGCGGTAGCAGACCTTATCGGTCTCTTCGTCGCAGGCGTCCTTGAAGAAGACCTCAGCACCAATGACTCAGCGCGCATAGCAGCCGTGATCAACGTCGAGCACATTCTGTGTAGTCTATGTGTGGAGATCGTCAAGCTTGCCGACGAACTCAGTCAGGCGGTCGATAAAGCGCTCAATGACCTTGCTGAAGCGTCTGCTACAACGGTGGTTGCCACGGTTGCTGGACGTTCCTCTCTCTCGGAACCGCTGGAGAGGGCATTGAAGGCGATACTCAAGCGCGTTTTCCATTCGATGTTCCCGTACGCGGTCGACCCAGAAAAAGTGCAGCTTCTGCGATTCCTTGGAGCGATGTCCTGCCCGAACATTGCTGTGCACCCAGACGTCGAAATCCACTGCCTCAAACCCCTTGAGAAAGACTGGGCGACCGACGCCCTCAAACAGTGGGCTGCCGACAGCTTCCCGAATGACGCTGCAGTCCTCGGGAGAGCTAAGCCCAGAAAGAAGAAGCGGCGACCCCGACACTTAGCTAAGTAATCAGAGCTGGTCGCCGAGGTTGATGAGCCAGTTGAGCCAGGTGATGCCGGCGCCTGCGAGGGTGGCTGTGCCGAGGGCGATGAGGAGTCCGGTGCGGGCTTTGGTGGCGGTGGTGTGGTTGCCGTTCGCTGTGGCGATGGCCCAGGTGATGCCGGAGATGAGCATGGTGAGGACGGCGGTGATGAGGACGAACGTAAGCAGGGCGCCGATCACCGTGTGGAGGGTGGTGTTGTCGCCGAAGGCGCCGAAGTCGGGGTAGATGTTCACGGGTATCAGCTGCCTTCTTTGACGGTGATGTGGACGTGGTCGTAGTGGCCGCCGGTGACGTCGTTGGGGTCGTGCATGCCGCCGCCGTTGTAGGGGCGCCAGCCTTCGGCGTCGCGGGCGAGGGACCAGATCTGGCCTTGCCAGATGAGGTACTCGACGCCGAGGGTTTCGGCGTTGTCTTTGAGCCAGTTCGTCAGTGCCCATCCGGCTTCGAGCTGCTGGGGTGTGGGTGGGGTGCCGATGGCGTTGCCGAAAGTGACGTCACAGGCCCGTCCGAGGGGGTGTTCGGATTTGGTGCCGGGGCGGGGTGAGTAGCAGGCCCAGGAGCTGTCGGGGTGGGCGGTGAGGGCTTGGGTGTAGACGTGGAGCATGCGGGCGGTGATCTGTCCGTCGGTGGTGGGGTCATCGACCTTGCGGTCCAGGTCCCCGTCATCGGGTCCTTGGGGCGGCGCGGGCTGGGTCGCGGCCGGGTTGCAGCCTTCCTGCTCGACCGGCGTGGTGGGGGCTGGGAGGTTGCCGGTGGTGTGTTGGTCGAGCCAGGGCTGGGGGTCGGTGAACTCGCCGTCGCTGCCCCCTTGGCGGAGTTCGAAGTGCAGGTGCGCGCCGGTGGAGTAGCCGGCCGATCCGACGTCGCCGATGTGTTGTCCGGCGGTGACGTGGTCGCCGACGTTGACGTGGATGCCGGTTTCCCACAGGTGGGCGTAGGCGGTGGCGATCTTCTGCCCGCCGATGGTGTGTTCGATGATGATGAGTCCGCCGTACCCGCCGGACATTGAGGCGTGGGTGACGATGCCGTCGGCGGCGGCGAGGATGGGGGTGCCGTCGGGTGCGGAGTAGTCCGCGCCGGTGTGGAGCTTGTTCTCCCCGGTGATGGGGTGGACGCGCATCCCAAATGGCGAGGTGGCGACCCAGGTGCCCTCGGGCAGCGGGAAGACCACACGCCCGGTCTCCGGCAACTGCGGGCTGTCGGTTGTGGGGGTGGTGAGGGTGGTCAGGATCTGTTCGGCGACGGGCTCGTAGTTCGCGTACCGGTCGGGGTAGGCGGAGACTTCCACGGCTTGGGCAGCTTCACCTTTAGACAGGGTCTGCCAGCCGGGGATGTCGAGCAGTCCGCGGGGTGAGGGGTGGTTGGGGCCGGTGGGGCCGCCGAAGAACGCGCGGGCCTGGTAGACGGGGTCCATGAGGTCGGGGACGGTTCCCCATCCGGCTTGGGGTCGCATCTGGAACAGGCCGAGGCTGTCGTGGTCGGAGGCGTCCCCGTCGTGGGGGTGGTTCCCGGAGTCGGGGTAGACGTTGGTGTTGGCCAGCATCCGCAGATTCGACTCGGTGAGGGCGGCCATGAGCGCGATCTGCAGCCCGTCACGATTCACGCCTTCGATTTGGGATCCGGTCTGGATGATGGTGGCGGCGTGAGTGAGCTGGGTGGTGTTCAGCGTGAAGGCCTGCCCGTCAGCGGTCGTCACGTCCAGCGAGTCCGGCACCGGCCCCACCACTGACGGGCCAGTGGTGCTGGTGGTGCAGGAGGCGTTGGCGCCGGGGCTGAACATCATCCCCACCCCCAACAGGAGCAGGGCGGGGCTGAACAGCACGAGCACGGCAGCGATCACGGCGAGCTTCTTCACGGCCAGGTCACCGCAACGGGTTGTCCAGCTGTGACAGGCGCAGCAGGTGACAGGTGTCGTAGGTCGGCGCGCAGACCACGAACACCGTGAACTCCACCTTGTGAGGCGAGTCGACTGGTTCACCGTTCCAGGTCCCGGTGCGGTGCCGGGTGCCCTCGATGGTGTAGGCGACCGTGCCCGGTGCGAGTTGCCCCTCGGGTGCCTGGGCGAGGGCTTCGCCCCACTGGTCGGGGATGTAGGCGCGGTCGATTGTCAGATGTTGACTGGTGCCGTACTCACGCAGGTCCTGCCAGGCGGTCCGCGAGGGCAGGTAGGCGGCGACGTCGGTGGCGAGGCCGGCTTGTTCGGCGCCGCTGGGGTCCCCGACGGCGAGGACCGCGGAGGTGTAGTCCAGCGGGAGCAGCCCGGTGGTGGTGTCCCACGCGAACAGTGTGGTCGCGACATTGCGAGCGAACTGCTCCGGATCAGCACTGCGCGCCACCGGTGGCACCGACGGCGCCTCTGATGCTGAAGGGCTCGCCGTGGCGGTGGTGGTTGAGGAGGGTGACGGGCTGGTGGTGATGGTCGGTGAGGTGCCCGGGGTGCTGGTGGGGGTGTGGGGGCCGGTGGCCAGGCCGTAGATCCCGACCCCACACACCAGGGCCGTGACCGAGCCGGCAGCGATCAGCACGAGCCGGCGACGCGACGAACGATCAGAAGTGTCCATGCCCAGCAGGTGCACGCACTCACCCCAAACACCAGCAGCCGGAGTCGGTTAGATCGCGCGCAGCTGCGGACGGCCACCCGCCGGTCCGTCATCCTGCTCATCGACAGGGTTGGAGGCGGCGGTGGTGGTGTCGTCGGGGTTGGTGAGGGCGGCTTGGAGGGCGTCGGCGAACTCGACGGTGTGTTCGATCACGCGCAGGAACGTGGCGATGTGTTTGTCGGTGAGTTCGACGGCGAGCACGGCTGGGTCGTAGTGGGTCCACCACTGATCCAGTTCGGTCCACGTCACTACAAACGCCCGCACCGGGTACTGCACCGGCGCGTGCTCACTGTCGTTCGTGGGTTTCTTGGCTGGGGCGGGCTTCGGTCTGTCACTGGATTGGATGCGGGCGAGGGCGTCGGCCGCGGCCTGATGCAACGCCTCATCGCCAGCATCGGGGCTGGCAGTGTGGTTGCGGATGGTCTCGTAGATCGGATGGACCGGGCTGCCCGCGTCGATCTCCTCCAACCCCTGCCGTGCTGCTGCCCTCACGTGTTCGGGCAGCGTCTCGTCGGTGGCGGCCTGTTCGAGGTAGCCGATCTTGTCCAGCGTCTTGTACGAGGCCCCACCGGGAATCATTCCGGCCGCTTGTTCACTGGCGCGTCCGGTGGGTGTTGACGGTGCGGGAAAATTTCCCACACCGTCGGTTCCGGGCTGGTTGTCGCTGCGGAACTGGGTCGCGGCCTTGCGACGCGCAGCATCCTCCGCCATGAGGGATTTCAGTTCGCGGTAGAGGGCGGCGGCTTCCAGCGCGGTGAGCGGCTTGTGCAGGACGTTGTCGTCTTGTTCGGCCAGCAGGTGGCCGAGCCGGTCGGAGATACCGGAGCGGACCCACACGTTGACGGTGCGCCAGCCGAGCTGCTTGATCGCCGCCAGCCGTCGTGCCCCGCAGATCAGCACCCCGTCGGGGCTGACCGTCAACGGCTGCAACAACCCATCGCGCTCAATCGAGGCCGCCAGCGCATCGATGTCACCCAGGTCGGCACGGTGACGTTGGCCGACATGCAGGGAGTCGACGGCGCGGTCCAGCTCGATGTGCCCCGGGGTACTCATGACCGCACCCGTTCCCGCCCCGGGACGGCACGGACGATCACGGTGACCAGGGCGTCATCACCCAACAGGTCCGCCAGCGTTTCCCCGAGCAGCAGGCGCAGCAGGATCCCGCGCCCAGCCGTCGTGGTGGCGTAGGCAGGTTCGGGATGGCCCAGCAGAACCCTCAGCAGGCACGTCCAGGCTGGGGCGGGGAGGTCGAGCAGAGCGCGGGCGTGTTTGTCGCGCCGCAAGGCTTCGTAGGTGCCGCGCCGGGACCCGATCCGGGCCAGGGCGTTGGTGACGTGATCCACCCCTGCCCGGGCGGAGGGTTCCGGCCAGCCCAGCAGCACGAACAATCGGGTCGCGTCCGCGACTGTTGCCTGCACCGTTGCATCCACATCCTCGGCCGCATCCTCATGGTCGTGGTGGTGGGGGTCGGTGAGATGGAACGCGGGATGGTATTCGTACAGGGGTGTTTCGCGGTCGGAGAACCGTTCGGGGTCGTGGTGGGCGGAGATGTGGGCGCGGCGGGCCTGGTGGACTGAACACATGAGCCCTTGGGCGCGTTCTTCGTAGATGCAGGTGATCCGCACCGCATGCGTGACCACCGCCCACGGATCTGCGGCCTTCCGCGCTGCCGGGGTGCGCATCACATCAAACGCCGCCGAGGCCGCCTCCCACACATCGAGGCCGTGCTTGCGCGCCAGGGGTGCGAACCGCTCCGCCGCGAATTCCAGCAACTCTTTGGCTTGGGGGTTGTTGCGCCATCCGTGCTCGGCCAGATGCTCCAGCAAGGCCCGCAGCCCCTCGCTGGTGCGGAAGTCAGCACTGTCGGGGTGGGGTGTCGACGGCGTTGTCGACGACGTCCCGGTCTCAGTGGCGGTGCCGGTGGTTGGTGTTGTGGTGTGGGTCATGGTGGTGCCTCCTGACAAGCAGGTGCGCACCCCCACCCCAGACATCGGCGGCAGTGGTGTCGTCGTGTTGGCGAGTCGTGTCATTGCTGGTCACCACGCTCAACTCATCCCCACCGCGGACCGATCCGGCACCGACTGGGCCCGGCCGAAGGCCGACAACGGCGCCAACCGTCCAGCCCGATCACCGATCCGCCGTGCACCCACCGTGATGCCGTGGCGGGTCTTCTGGCTCAGCGCGGTCTGGAAGTGGATGCCCCGGCCAGCGACCGTGGCGCCACGCCGGGCCATCAGATCGGTCGGACGCACCCACTCCACACCCCGCCCCACCTGCCCACCCACAGGACGGCCTGCGACCTGGGCGGTGCGGGCCTTGACCGCCTCAGGCACCCCCTCCGCACCCTCACCCAGCCCCGGAGAACCCACGTCTGGTCCGTCGATGTCTGGGGCGAGCTGCTCATCGAGCTCTTCCACCGGCGCCTTGGGTGGGACAAGATCGCCTCGCTCACTCACCGTCTCCTGGTCGAGGTTCTCCGCGTGGGTGCCGGGGGTGGTCAGGGCGAGTTCTTCGGGATCGGGTGGGCCGTAGTCGTCGTGGACCGGCGGGGCCACGGGGTGGTGCTCGTGTTCGTGGGTGCTCATGATTCCTCCTTCATCGATGGGCTGGTGTCAGGTTCAGGACTCCTCGTTGGTGTGGAGGTGAGCCAGCGGCCCACCGTGGACGGATGCACGCCCAGCTCGGCGGCAATCTGCTTGTTCGACCACCCCTGTCTCCGCAACCCGGCAGCCCGCTCCCGCCGACCCACCCCAGCCATCTCGGGAGCGCCTCGAACGGTCTCCTCATCAGGAGCAGTCGGAGTCGAAGCCTCGGGCGCGGGCTTTGCCTCGACGTGCTTCATCGGAGGCGGACCGGATTCCGGTGTGGTCGGTCGTTCATCGCCAAGGTCGACGGTGTCGCTGGCTTCGTGCTGCGGGAGTGCCGCCGGTGGAGGCTCTGCCTCGATGCCCGGTCTTGGGGCTGGTGTGGGCTGGTCGTTCTGTTGGGTGACGGTCTGCCACATCACGGACTGCGTCTCGGGGCTGGTGGCGCGGGTGAGGATGACGGTGAGGTGGGTGATCGCCAGCAGCACCACGGGCGGAACCGCGGCAATCGCTGCTGCCAACAAGGCCGGGACATCGGCGTCGGCGGCGACGATGGCGTGCAGGGCGTTGGCGGTGACCGAGACGACGGCACCGCCGATCAGCAGGGCCCAGGGATACCAAGCGGCCTTCTGGCCCGCGAGGGCGACGACGGCGACGGTGGCGACCACGATGATGCCGTCGACGATCAGCGGCCACGCCCACGCCTGACCTGCCCCGATGCCCGAACGGGCCGCGAGATCAGCTAGAGAGGTGAAGGACAGCCAGAACGCCCCGATCGCGATGAACACTGTCCCCGCGACCGCCGTCCGCACTGCCCACCGCCGTGCCTTCACGCCAGCCCCCAACCAGCACCCACCGGCACCCGCACCGACGCCGCCTCCGCTGGTTCGGTGGGCCTGGATGCTGTGGACGTGGTGGGGTGGGTGGTGCGGTAGGCCGACCGCACGGTGGTCGCGATCTCCCGCGGCCCCAACCCCGCCTCACCGGCAGCCGCGCCCAGCACATCTACCGCCGTGGCAGGTGTGATGTCGTGTTCCGCGGCCCGGCAAGCCGCCCAGAACAACCCCCGATTCCGCTCGCCCTCACCCAAACCCGCCACCCACGCAGCCAGCCGCGACACCACCACCCCAGCCTCGCTCTGAGCCATGCTCCGATGAACAGTGCGCGGTCGCGGAGCGGGGCGGGGGTCGAGGAAGTCCCGGAGCGCGTCACTGTCGATCCCGGCCGCCGCCCCTTGCCGGACCGTCGCCAGCCGATATGAGCCGGCAGTGGTGTGTGAGGGTGGGATGACGATGTAGCCGCCATCCCCGCGGAAATCCACACCGGCCCGGGCAGCCTGCCACGACCGCTGCACCACATCCGGCGTGGCCGGGTAGTAGCCATGCCGTCCACCTGAGGGGGAGACCACCGTGAACACCGGCACACCTGCCCGCCCCGCATCGAGGGCGCGGCGCATGCTCTCCCGGCCATCTATGTGCTCGCGGACATCAATATCCACGACCACGACACCGGAGACCGCCCCGGTCGGCAGCCCGAGATTCGCGTCCGGCCATCGCGTCCAACAGTGCTCGATCTGGGCGAGGTCGGTGGTGGCGTCGTGGAACCCACGGGCCGTGAGCGGTCGCTTTTGCCCGGGCACGCACGGAAACACCGGCACCCCCGCTGATGCGAGATCACTCGCCACCCGCCCCAGCAGACGATCTTGGCGAGGGGCGAGAAGCCGGGCGAGGTGGTAGAGGTTACGGCTCATAGCGCCACCGCCTCACGTCCCGACACCATCCGCTCCATCGGCTCCGACACCGCCGGTGCAGCCGGGGCCTGCCGTGTCGCGGGTTCGCGAGTGGGGGTGTCGCGTTCCAAACCGGGCGGGGTGCCGTTGCCGACCTGGGTGGTGTCGAGCTGCTCTAGAATCCCCAGCGCGGTTTTGCGGACCCGTTCCCCGGTGGTCTTGACCACCTCGACCGGGTCCTGGCCCTCCACTCGGGCCGCCCACGTCGACACGTATGGGACGGTGTAGCCGGAGGTGTCCATGCCATGCGCGGCACCCACCATCAACGCGACCGATTCGGCCTCCACCTCACCGATCCCACGATGCTGCCGCGCCTCACTGGCGTCCGGGCCATGCAACAGGACGTGGCCGAGTTCATGGGCCAGGGTCTTCACCTGCGCTGCCGGGTCCATGTCCGCACGCACCGACACCACCCGGTTGCTGTAGTCGGTCAGTCCGTTCGCCCCGAAAATCTCCGACGCATCCGCAACCAGCCGCAGCTCGAACCCGGCCGTGTCGACTTGTGTAGCGAGGCCCTCCCACAACCCGGCAGGAGCCTGCCCCTCCAACAACCTCGGAGCCGGCGGTTCAGGGATCGGCTCGCCAGTGGTCTGGGAGGCGTCCCAGACGTAGGCGGGGCGGACGCCGACCATCTTCGTGCGCACCGTCTCACCCGCACGCGGCTTCTCACCCTTCCCAAGGCGTCGCCACGACTCAGCATCCTGCGGGGTTGCTGAGGCGAACCGTCCCGTCACCGGCGCCAGAATCTGATATCCCGGCTGCCCCTTGGAGACCTGGCGACCCAACTGCTGCCACTGCCTATACCCGGCGACATGGGACGGCACTGGGTCCGGCACCAGACCCAGGCCGTAGGCCTCCTGATGCTGGGTGAAGATCAGAATCGTGTTCGCGAACGACCGTGCTCGGAACCGGGCTGCGAACGCCAACGCCCGGGCCCAATCCTCACCGGAGACCAGCTGCTCGACCGCACCCGTCAGCCGCTCATGCAGCGCATCAAGCTTCGCCTCCCGCGCCGCCCGAGCATCCTTGCCCGAGGTTGCCATGCCGGTCTCCTTCCGCGAACCTGTCTACCGGGTCGAAGAACCGACCCGGTGACCATCAGGTACGCCGGAACCACCAGCACTAGAAGACGGACAACAAGGAACCCCTACAGTGACCGTCAGGAACCCAACGAACCCGACGTGTCATACCCGGCCTAGCAGGTGCGCTGAGATCAGGCCATGCGTTGCTTCCGAAGATGAGCAGAATCGTTACAAGGAAGCGGCGTTTGGAATCATCAACACTGAAGCGATCTCGACTTCTTGGCCACAGCGCGGGCACTTGGCGTACCCGTCAGTGAGGGGTGTGACGGGCCGAGCGCGTTGCTGAGACTGGTCACGGTACTCAGTAGGAAGGAGGCCAGTGATGCGTCGAAATTGTCGCGCAGCATTGCCTCGGCTGCGCCATCCCACTTCGTGCATCAGTTCACCGACAGGACGTCGGCTGCGCGCGAGCAGTGTCGCGAGCTGGACGCAGCGAACCCGCGTCAGGTACTTCATCGGGCTGATCCCGTACCGTCGCGCGAAAACTCTACCCAACTGAGACGGCGAAATGTGCACCTCTCTTGCCAGTGACTCCAGAGTCCATTGCACTTCCGGCCGGTCGTTGAGTAGTGATGCAGCAATCTCAGCAGGGTCAGGCTCCGCCACTTGACGTAGAGACCCCATGCGGTTGCGACTCATGGGAGCCTCCGAAGACCCATCCGCGTGGAGGTCGAGTGCTTAGCGCGACAGGGCTCGATCACTGCGCAAGAGGAGGGCGATGCCCATGAACCCGACAAGGCATGCAGCCGCTGCGAGCGCCAGCGAAACCTGGTACCCCTCAGTCCCACAGGAGGGTTCACGGGCCATGAACGCCGCGTAGACGCGGCCTAGCAACGCGGCTCATGGTCCTGCGAGGTGCAGGCCGCGTAACCGACTGAGCGC
Source organism: uncultured Tessaracoccus sp. (assembly GCF_947286155.1). Lineage (GTDB taxonomy): Bacteria > Actinomycetota > Actinomycetes > Propionibacteriales > Propionibacteriaceae > Arachnia. Next base: position 28,267 of record NZ_CAMYPD010000023.1, on the reverse strand, counting down.
TGCGTGTAGTTCGTGTTGTCGTGGTCTTGTCAGGTGTCCCGGGTGTCCGTTGAATGGCGACACCCAATCGAGGCTCTCTGCATCAACCCGTTCCTGTACTGCTAGCACCAGCTCTTCGATGGAGTTCTGACCGTCGGCGAGGCCTGCGATACGGTCGAGTGCCCATGCAATGGCTTGAGTCTGTGCTGGATCGACGAGCTGGGCCATAGCGCTGAGGTCGATCGTCTCGCCTGCAAATTGGATTGTCGCGCCTCTCACTTTCGCCGGCCTCTGATTTCTCGATCGCGTAAGAGAGCTCGGATCTGGGACTCGAGCAGTCCGTTCGTAGGTGAACGCCCGGGAGCCATCATTCGGTTCAGCGTCCTGGTGGTCTGAGATGAGCTTGCGAGCTTCCTTCGTGACGTTGCGCGCGATGTAGTGGTCGAGTGCGATAACCTGATCTGCGACATCGAAAAACGCTCCAGACCCTCCCGCCACAAGGATCGTTGACACGCCTAGTTCGGTAAATAGCGGTCGGACACGGGTGACGAAGGGCGTGATGGGCTCCCGGCTGGCTGGGATTAGAGCGCGCATGCGTTCGTCTCGGATCATGAAGTTTGTCGCTGATGTGTCCTCATCGATCAGCAACGCAGACGCACCGGCATCGATGGCCTCGACCAGGTTTGTGGCTTGGGAGGTCGAACCGCTGGCGTTAGACGTGCTGAACGACCGCGTATCGATGCCAGAGGGCAGGTTCGTGATGAAGGGCGAGATGTCGACGCCGGTGACGGCTCGGCCGTCCTCGGCTCTGATGCTGACTGCATCGGCACGGGTGATGACCCACTCCCGGCCGTCGCCGGCGATGTGCGGATAGACCCCGCGTTCGATGGCATGGAGAAGAGTCGATTTGCCGTGGTAGCCACCACCGACAATGACAGTGACGCCTTCGGGCACACCCATCCCTGTCACGGTCTGTCCACTGGGCAGTTGAAACTCGACCTGCATGCTATCGGGGCTGGTGAACGGTATAGCATCCGTACCGGACAACGGGAGATCTGAGTCTCCAGAACGACGAGGCAAGATCGCGCCGTCGCCGACGAAGGCCACAAGATTCTGGCCAGCAAGTTGGGAACGCAGCCATTCCTGATCGCGGTGGAGGATCACATGCTCTCGCAGCACGCGCTCGTTGAGATTCGCGCACACGAGTGAAGCATTGGCGATCCTCGGCAAGAGGGAGCCCAGGAGTTTGGAGGCCTCGCGGCCACGGACTCTGCGCCCGGATGCAGGGAGGCCAACATCGATACGCGCCTCGATGCGGTCAGGGGCGATGACGACGCTGGTGCGTTCAAGGACTTCCTGGCCAGGGTGGCCGATGCTGACTAGCCCGCTGTTGCCTGTACCGGAGGGTTCTGGCAACAAGCGGTGGGCGACGTCCAAGAACTGACGGGTGAGGAAGTCAGCGACCGCGCGTCGTCCTATCGCATCGTTGGTCAGATCGGCAGGCAGTCCAGCAGTTTGGGGGCCCAGGATAATCCGCATTCGTGACGGTGGGGCGTAGGGGTCGACCTGGACCTGGTCGATGGCCAGGCGAAAGGTGCCGAACTGGTAGGTGCCGGCGAGTTGTTTGTACGAGGCGTACCCTCGCCCATCGATCTGGGCGAGGGTACGCTCGAGGGCCGTACGATCACGCATGGCTGTCCTCGTAGGCGGTGACGTTCTGGCGCCCGGGCAGCTTGGTGAGGGCTATGCCGCCGAGCACAGCGAGCACGACGGCGGCAATCACCATGGCCGTGGTGAAACCGGTTTGCTGGACACCGAATCCGGTCAGCAGCGGTCCGATCGCCAGGCCTGCCGCGTATGCGAGGTTGTAGAGCGCGAACGATCCGCCGAGCGTGGGCGGGTTCGACCGAAATCCTTGCTCGCTGATGAGCGTGGTGGCGGGAGCGAGCAACATTGCCGACGACAGGCCCAGGAGGCCCATTCCGATCGCGATCTGCCAGATGCTGGTTGACCAGCCGAGAACGAGCAGTGCGGCCACCACGGCGACGATGCCGATGCCGATAAGCACCCGAGGCGGTGCCGAGGCGACGAACCTGCCCACGATCGGGTTGGCAATGATGCTCACGAGCGCGGCGACACCGAACAGGACGCCGATGATGGTGCTCGTCGCCTGTGCTCCCAGGTGCCCGGGAAGCACGGGTTGCACTGCAGCGAGGACCGCCGCGCCGATCGTGATCGCAGCCACGATGGCCGCCGAGCCCGATACACGAAGCACGGTGAAGGGCCCTGCTGTGTCGTCGGTCTGCCGAGGCGATCCCGGAATCAGTGCCACCAGCAGGACGAGATTGACGATGGCGACGAATGTGGCTAGCAGGAACGGCGAAGCGGGTCCGAACGCGTCGACGAGGAAGCCAGACAGTGGCGGGCCGACGAGCACCCCCAGAGTCACGGTGGACATGGCGATGCCCATCATCTGGCCTCGCTTGTCGAACCCTGTCGTTGCGGCGATAAGCGACAGTGCCGCGACCCATGCGACGCCGCCGGCGATTCCCTGGACGAAGCGAGCGACCAGGAGGAGCCAGTACGGCCCTCCTGTGGCGAACAGGAGGGTCGCGATCGCCAAGACGATCAGCCCGATCACGAGTGGACCCTTTGGACCGCGGCGGTCGACGAGGTGTCCGGCGAAGAGCGTGGCAATGACCATTGCCACGGCGTAGGACGCGAAGAGGATGCCGGTTGCGGCTGCTCCTTGCTCGACAACCGCAGGCAGTAGCGGCAGCACGGGGATGGCGAGTCCTTGGAGCAGCATGTCGGTGAAGAGAATGCCGCCGGCCACGGTGGTGGCGCGCGCCGGAGTCGCACCGGATACGCGAGAGGTGACGTTGGTGGTCATAGCGAAGTGTGTGTCCTTAGGAGTCGAGCAACCCCCTCACCAGCGCTGTGAGTGCGGTGTCGAGTTCGTCGGGTTGCGGTATGTCTTGTGGGCGAGTCACCGCAGTCACGGTGAACCCTTGGAGGAGCACGAGTACGAGGCTGGCGATCTCTCTCCTCCCTGGGCGAGCAGTGTCGCGCTCGGGCATGGATATGAGACCTTCGATGCGCTCGTGCCATTCGTCGAGGGCGCTGTTGCGTTCGGAATGCTCAAGAGCTTGTGGCGCAACGAGAACAGTCGTTGATGCCAGGGCGCGAAATCTCTCATCGCGGGTGAGCAAGCGAGTGAAGTCAGCTAGTAGAGCCTTCAGCGCTTCGTGAGCCGACGTGCCTACTGAGTCGTTGTTCTGGGAGAACAAGCGCTGCCCGTAGTCGGACCAGCCCCATTCGAGCGCCTCGATGAGCAGGGTTTGCTTGTCGCGGAAATGGTGGTTCAGCGCGCCTCGTGTGACGCCTGCGCACTCTGCGACGTGCTCGAATGTTGCCCCCCGCCACCCCTTCTCCTCGAAGGCCCTTAGTGCTGCGTCTAGCAGCGCGACGCGGGTCTTGGCCGCGTCCTCGGCAGTACGTCTCATACATACAAGTTAGCACGTATCCAAGTAGGGGGTCAATGGCGCCGTACCCTGTGGGTCGAGGACTCTTCGGTTGCAGGTTCTTGTCGGTGTTCATGTGTTCTGCCTCGGCTCGGGGCTCGGAGTCACGACCGCGCTGGTAAGGCGTGCTGCCATCGTGGGCGCATGCTCGGGGTTGGGGATGTCGGCCGGTCTCCAGATGGCGGCGGCGGTCAGACCCAGGATGAGTGTGATGATGAGCCGAGATGCCAGTTCTGCTGGTATCGGTCCCGGTGGCTGGGCTTCGGCCAGTGCAGCAGTGATCGCGTTGCGCCAGTGATCGATGGCGTGGCTCTGTGCGGCACTGGGGCCCAGTGCCGCCGGAGCGATGAGGACAGTGTTTGCAGCGAGTGCTTTGAAGCGTTCGTCTTCATCCAGGAGGGTGATGTATTCGGCGATGAAGTCGCGGAGCCGTTGTGTCGCGGAGCTGGTCCGTTCGAGGTGGGCGAGGAGTCTTTCGCTGTAGGCGAGCCAACCGAATACGAGGGCGTCTTGCAGCAAGTCGGTCTTGCTTTTGAAGTGGTGGTGGACCGCGCCCCGAGTCAATCCCGCAGTGGAGGCGACCTGCTCGTACGTCGCCTCCTGCCCATCCGTCCCTAGCGAACGCGTCCAGTGCCGCGAGCATGATTCGTTCGCGGGTTGCCTGGGTCTTTTCTTCGGTATGTCGTACCCTCTTCTCCCAATGCTCGTCGATGCCAGGGCGTCTGGCTAGATTTGCAAGAACTCGCGGACCTGGGCCCAGATCGCGGTCTGGGCCAGGCCGTTGATGCGGGCCGACGTGTCGACATCATTGGCAGGTACCCCAGCGGCGAACATCGCGTGACCGCGACCCGGCACGATGTGGTGTTCGACTTGTGCACCTGCTCCGGACTGCTGCATCGCCTGGACGATCTCGGCACCCATGCGTGACGCCGGCCAAAGTGTGTCGCTCTCCTGTGAAATCAAGAGAGTGCGCGCTTTGATGAGCTCAACAGGCAGTCGTGCAGGTGTGTCGGATGGAGCTTCCTCGACGGCTTTGTCGTGGAACTTCTGTAGCAGTGTTTTGTCCAGCGTCTCGTAGAATTCTTCGTCGGCGTCGAAGTGCAGGAACGGTAGCGGCTCTCCGTGGAAGCTCCAAGACGAGCGTGCCGGCGGCGTCCCGTTTTCGCGCACAGATTCCCAAGCGTAGAGGGTGGGTGACAGTGCGATGAGTTCGTCGACGCTCGGATCATGGCTTGCCCACGCGAGCGCGAACTCGGCACCTTTGGACATGCCGATCACACTGGTCCAGTTCGGGTCAATCCCTGGCTTAGCATGCAGGCGTCGAACGGCTTCTTGTGCGTACTCAAGTGGGATGCGGTCGATGCCTGTTGGTAGTCCGTACTCTGCTCGCCAGTCGAAGTAGGGCAATGCCAGCGCCGGTCGTCCATGTGAGGCGATGAGTGCTGCAATCTGGTTGCACCAGTCGAATCCTCCCCATGCGCCTGGAATGACGACGACAGCTCGGTTGTCGTGTCCTTGGGCGGGTTGGTAGAGGTTCGCCGTGGTCGTTCTGGTGCGCCATTCATGGCGGATCACGTCTCTGCCGGTGAAAGCTCGTACGAACTCGGTCGCTGCGAGGAGGTCTCCGGTTGCGGGATCGCGTACGTCGATCAGGATGGTGAGGGGGTGCAGCGTGAACGAGATCTGGTTTGTCCATCGAGCAGGTTCCTCGGGCGTGAGCTGATGGACGAGCCCGTGAGGGTCGTAGCCGAGGCCATCGTCGACCTGGGAGGCCTGGGTGAGGTCGAGGCGGCCTGAGGCATCAGCGTGCACGTCGAGCGTGCGGGACCATCGCCGTTGCTCGTGATCGATTGTCGAGACCTCCACGGACAGGGTCTGGTGTGGCGAGGCTTCGTGGAGGACCGCGGTGATGGGCTCGTCGACAAGGCCGTGAGGAACGTGTGGGGCGAAGTGCACCATGACAGTGATTTCCTTTAGCTTCTAGATGCGTTTCAGGACGAGGTAGGAGGCGGCAGTTGCCGTCACGACGGCGGCTAGGCTGCCGGTGATGGTGAATACGAGCCCGTGCAGCAGACCCATGAGGGTGCCTTGAAGTACGGCGAACAGCCAGTGAAACCGCGGTACCCACGGGGAGACGGCGAGGGCAATGCCGATGGCGACGCTGACCCCGATACCCAGCAGTTGGTGGGTGGGAGTCAGGGCAGTCTGGATTGCGCGCAGGAGAAGTTCTTGCCCGGTGATGAGTACGAGGGCAAGGATCGTGCCGAGTTCACCCCGCCGCAGGCGGTGCTGAGCCACAGCGAGTGGGAGTGCAGCCCCCTGGTAGGCGGCCCAGATCCATCCGGCAGTCTTTCTGGGGAGCTGCCCGTCTTGGTAACGAGGTGAGGCGGAGATCCTGCGACCTATCCACAGATATCCGTTGAGGAGGACTGTCGCCTCTGTGAGTCCCAGGCAGAGGCCGTTGAGGACAGCCTCGGGGGTGGAGATCGTCGAGCGCGGCCACCCTGCTGCAGCCAACAGGATGAGCGCTCCGGTCAAGCCCAGGCCCGCTGCTGCGTATGTGCGCCCTGCTTCTCGGAGGAGCCGGGGACCGGAAACGTCTTGCTCGCTCATCCGGCCCTCTGTTGTGCTTGAACTGCCCGCATCCAGTGCCGGGTTTGTGCCCACGAGAAGGCGTTGAGCGCCAGATGGCCAACGACAGCAGAGAGCAGCGAGCCCGCGAGCAGAGTGGTCCCGGCCAGGACCGAGGCGTAGGCGGTCTTGAGAACGATCTGGTGAGCACCGTAGGCGTCGTGCGATAGCCCGAAGAGCATCGCGGACACTGCCAAGAGTCCGATGGACGCCGCCGGTGTTTCGACGCTGAGTGCCACGAAGCCGACGATTCCGCGATACAGGATTTCCTCGACGATCGCGACGAGGCAGAGCTCCGGCAACGCCCAGGGTCGGGCGATGGCGATCTTCTGGGGAGTGGCCCAGTGGCGGTAGATGCGGGCGATTCCGTCGGCATCGGCGACAGACGGATCGGTGTGCAGTCGGGCGTCGATGTCCGTCGCTTCCGTCGCTCGTTGAGTCTTCGGGCGGACGTATCGGGCGAGAGACCATTCTGTCAGGACGAAGAGCGCCCCGAGACCCAGGCCGATGAGCACGTGGATGCCCACCTGTGTGATCTTGTCAGGCGTCGGGCTGATCGTGGCTCCGGTGACGATGGCTCCGACGGCGATGGGCGTCATCGTGACAATGAAGATGACGCCGGGCCGTACCCGCAGGCCCCGGCTGACACACCACGCGAGGATGTGCGCGCTCAGTGGTCGTCCTGCCAGAGCAAGGGCTGTCAGAGCAATCACATCTGCCCACCGGCCTATGCGTAGGGGTGCGGAAGCATGGCATCAGCGACCGCGCCATATGCCTGGAAACGCGGGTGGTTCAGTGGCGGGGCGCTCGGCAGGCACAGGCTCATCGTGTCTGGTGACCAGACCCGGGGTACGTAGAAGCCGAGCCTGCGCGCTTCTGGCGTCGTGCAGTCGGCGAACACAAGCTCTGCGCCAAGGCGCTTGTAGCCGGCGATGACCGCGTCGATCTCAGAGCGCACGTCCGATGCTCCATCAGCAGGCAGATCGCTGGCGTCGACAAACTGGTCTTTGGGGAACTTTCGATCGAGGACCGCGGCGCCGTCTGGTCGCGCGTAGTGGGCGACATTGGCGTCGAGGTCGAACATCTGCGTCGTGTCAGTGGTGCGCGCGCCCACGGCACCGTCGACAAGCTCGGGAGATATCCGCAGCATTTTCGACAGCTGGACTCCCGCTGCTGACTCGAGAAACGCCTTGTAGAGGGAGTCTTCGAGACTTGAGGCGATGCCGAGCCCGAGGTTGTGCCCCCGTCCCGACCCAGGGCGGCCGCGCATCACGCACGCAGTGACGTGAACGTTGAAGCCGGGCAGTTCGAGATAATGGAAGGTGGGCGTGACCTGCGAGCCAGCGAGGTGCCGGTCAAGCAGGGCCTTGAGCGCCGTGGTGCGACGACCGAAACGCACTTGTGGAGCAATACGGTCGGTGTACCAGTGACCCATCGCGGCATCGCCGTGGATCAACTCGTAGAGCGCCGACCGGACGGCGAGTTCGGGTGAGGTGTGGGCTGCGCTCCCGGTCGTGACAGCCGAGTTCAGCCACGGCTCGCCCTCCCGTTTGCGGAGCTGGTATCCAATGTAGAGCAACTGCGCTGGCGCCCACCTTGTCTCGCCGGTGATGAGCGAACGAGTGGGGGTCCACGTGATCGGGGAATCCGATTCGAGCGGCGAGTATGCGAACGTGTCCTGTGCATACTGTTCGTCGCGGAACGGGCGCGCAAAAGGGCCGACAAGGGCGGACCTGCCTGCCTCGGTCATCGAGGCCTGCGTCTCGAAGACGCTTTCATAGTCGGCTGTGAGGGGTCTGACGACCTGGGCGTAGCGTTCGACGGTCTCGCCAACACTGCGGATCAGGGCTTCCTCGGTGTAGATGCCGCATCCACCGATGTGATAGGTCAGACCGCTCTTGCGTCCAAGGAGGTGTTCAACGCCGGTTAGCTGTGCGCCGGAGACAATGATGCGTGGTTCGTCGCGACCGCGCATCATGAAGCCCAGGGTGCGGCTGAGCCCGGTCAGCGGGCTGATGATCCGTCGGGCCAGCCGGTCGAAGTCGGGATTGAGGCGAGGGTGATGGTCCGTTGAGGACAGGCGCATGCTCGGTGAGGGTGTCATTCTGCGATCTCCTCCAGCGTCCGTGTCCCGAAGTACAGCTCGAAGTCATCGCGTTCTGCCACCGGCATGCCGACGGTGCTGTCGGGCAGGGGCAGGATCTCGTGAACAGCGAACTCGGAGGTCGGGGCGAAGAATGAGTAGGCGTGTGACAGGGTTCCTGCTGTGCCTGTGGTCACCCACGACACGGCTTCCGGCAGGAGGTGGGCGGCGAGGAGCTGGGCGAGCACCGGCTGCACTTCGAACGCCTTGTCCTGGTTGACGCGGCCTTGCGCGAGGGCCTTCTTATAGGACTGGTACGAGGCGCTTTCACGCAGGTTCATCAGCATGCGCGTCTCATAGGCATCCCAGGAAGGGGTGCGCTTCGACACGGTAGTCGGGCCCACGAGAACGAACGGGCCGTCGACCACACCGTAGAGCCACGGCACCCCGAGATGGTCCATGACACGGTCCACGATTCGGGTCTTCACCGGATCGGCCACTGCCTCGGCATAGATGACAAAGCTCCCGCGCAACTCCTCGAACCGTTGTATTTGGCGATAGAACTCCAGACCGTCCTCCAGCCACGCTGAGTCAGCGTGAGTCAGTGATGCCAGGGGATGGTCCTCATCGGCGAGTGCGATCTCCAAGTCGGGCACTGTCTGTGCCAAGCCCGTCTGCAGAGGGCCGGTAACCTCGGCCGGGCCCACGATGACCACGGGTTCGAGACATTCACGAAGAGAGGAACGTCGACCTTGGACCAGGTCGACGTACTGGTCGAGATAGTTGTCGGCCTCAGCGGAGACGATCTCCTTCTCTTCGAGATATTCTACTACCGCTCGGATGTCTTCGTTTGTTTGTCCCGTGCTCTTTGCGATCTCACCAATGGTGTGCTTACCGTCGAGTAATTCGATGGTGGAGACGAGCTTGCCTGACTCCGAGTCGTCGGTCAGTGTAGTGGAGGTCGGGTTCCAGACCCCCTGTCGGAACTCCACCCGGTTGACATCATGAACGACCACCGAGTAGCGGTTCTTGACGCCATAAAAACTGTTCTCTTGCGTGCTCACGAAGTTCTCCTCCCAACAATGACGGAATGAATATAGGTTTCAAAAAGCCCGTCGATGCCGAGAAGGTCATGCACCTCATCGTCACACAGGCTTCCGCACTCCACGGCTCCCAACTCGAGTGCGGATGCGGCCAATCCCATGGACGCGGCAACGTGTCCGGCTTCGACAAACAGGAACCGCAGCCCCCGGGCTCCGTACTTCCGCATCGACCGCCACGGGCGACCAGCAAGAATGAAGACGGCTGAGGCGCGCGATAGGTGATCCTGGTCGGGTGGGGAGATGCAGGTGTCAACGATGCGTGCCGCATCGCCAGCATTAGGCGTGCGTATCAGTGCATGACGTCGCTTGTCGTACCGGTGAACGACCGGGGCCAGGCCCTCGACCCGTAGGGGCAGTACGTACGCGTCGATCGGTCTGAGGCCCCCGCCGTTGGCCGCCGCATAGAGAGGGAACTGGACTTGGCCGCCGTCGCTGAGTTCTACGCGGGCCCGTCCGGTTTCAGCGATGCTGTGCCCGATGATGTCGGTGAGCTGCTGGAGGGACATCTCTTCTGATGCGAAGGAGCGGCGGCTGCGTCGTCCCGCGACAGCGCTACCGAGAGTCGTGTCTATGGCCTGTGGAGACGGAAGAGGAACCACATCGTCGGGATGAGCATCTTCCTGGCCGATGAGTGAGACTGTTCGCAGGCCGTCATCGTTGAAGTAGGGGCGTGTGGAAATCTGTACTCTCACGTCGCCTCGCACCATTCGGGAAGCGAGTAGGTACTGTTCCGCGATTCGGCTACTCGGCCCCTGCCCCAGGGTTCGATGTGTCAACTCAGATGAGCGTAGTCCGGTTGACTGAATGGACGGCTGCCAAGTCTTGTAGCCGTTGTTGATGGCGAGATGCCTCAGCTCAGATGACGACAGGCGAGGGCCGTTGTCTGCCTCCGCGGAGTCTTGTGCTGCGTGGCTCGTTGTCTCACGAGTGAATCTGTCCGGCATATGTCCTCCTCTAAGTTCTCTGCCAGCCTTCGGCGACACATGTGCCGGGGCATCGGCCTCTGGGAGCGAGTACCGCCCCCAGAGGCCGACTCCGTTGGCGCGCCCGCACGGGTGCGAGCGTGTCAACGGTGGCGTCGACTCACTCGTCGTCGACGGTGACGACCGCGGCGGTCGTGGTGCCAGTGGTGCCCGCAGGGACCACCATCTGCACGCCGGCGTCGTCGTTGTGCGCGAGCGTCCGCTGCTCGGCGATTTCGGTGCTGGTGAGACGCATGACTCAACCTCCTTGATCTGCACTCCTCCGGACGCTGTTCGCCCGGAAAGTCGGAGCTGCGATTTCTCGCATTCTCACCGTAGGTACGTGGCAAGGCACAGTTGTAGTCCGGGAATGCACGGACGGGGCTATGGTTGACAATGATACGGGTTGGCCTGTATGTATGCGGCATGGGGACTGTTGCCGACGCGAGCACGAAGCTCTCGAACCCGCGAGCTGCTGTGCGGTGGAGCGAAGAGCGTTCACCGAGCCTGAGCTGTGGTGCGCAAGGGTCTACGTCAATCTGCGGCTCCGGATCGCGAACGCAGGACCAACGCACGATCTTCTCTTGGGGAACCCTCGGATAGCGGCACTGGAAGGGCCGATTGTGACGAAGCGTTTTCATCGTGCAGCAGCCTCTAAGAGAGTTTCTGAGGTCAAGGGTCTCGTTAACCTAGAGCCATTTTGCGATGCTCTTACAGAGTGCATGAGGCGAAACGAGGGCGAGGAATTTGACTGGCCCCGTATTTGCGCGGTGGTTGACTGCATGCGAGAACGCGTCGGCTTGGGTCTCAAACTGGTGGACGAAATTGGTGGACTCTCAGATGATGCCGTCGCAGTGGCGGTCGCCGCGAGCATCTCAGGCAGTCCGTTTCGACTGACTGCGTTGCTTCCACTCCTCACGTTCTCTGAAAAACGCGGACGTCAAGCACTCGCCGAACTCGAAGAACTTAAAGTTATTGTTGCCCTCGAGGATCACTATCGAGCTTTTGTCTCCCTCGGCCTAGAACCGAATTCCCTTGACGGCCGTCAAGCTGGGGCGCATGCTGCGCCGAGCCCACGAGAACAAGAGGTTGCCCGTCTCGTCGCTCAGGGTCTAACTAATTATCAGATTGGGGTGCGACTTGGGCTAAGCGAGCGCACGGTCGAGACATACATTCGACGCCTCTTCAGAAAGCTCAATGTGAGTTCACGATCCCAGGTCGTGGCTTGGCAGATGTGCCAGGAAAACGTTCGCCTCCCGCTCATGGCTAACGACCCCGTTGAGCACACTTCAACGTAAGTTCCTCTGCTCAGAGAAGCGGCGCGGTCGAGTCCAAATTCCTTTTCTGGTGCAGTGTCAAGGCTGGCCTTCCGCTCTTGGGGGTCCCTATGTTCTTGTCAAGCAGCGAGGGGCATTGGTGAGGGGTCTGGGGCCGGCGCGGGAGCCCGGTAGGGCTCTCGGTTCTTGATCATCGCGAACAGGACGTCGCACCGGCGTCTCGAGAGGCAGATGAGGGCGGCGTTGTGCTTCTTGCCCTGGGCGCGTTTGCGGTCGTAGTAGGCCCGGCTGATGGGGTCGGATCTGAGGGCTGCGAATGAGGACAGAAAGAGGGCTCGTTTGAGGTGTTTGTTTCCGGATCGTGCGGGGAACTCGCCGCGGATCGAGGTTCCGGAGCGTCGGGTGACTGGTGCTAGGCCGGCGTAGGCGGCCAGGTGGCCGGCGGTGGGGAACTGTGAGGCGTCGCCGACGTCGAGCAGGATCCGTGCTGCGGTCCTGACCCCGACGCCTGGCATCGAGGTCAGGACCTCGGCAAGAGGGTGAGCATCAACCACTTTCTCGACCTGGACCGCGAGCTCAGCGCGCTGGTCCAGGACCTGACGCAACGACGCGGCCAGCTTCGGCAGGACCTGTTCTGCCGAAGCCGTGCCAGCAACGACGACGGTCTGCTCGCCGAGAGCGGTGGTGATGGCGTCGGCGAAGGGTGGGGCGTTGCGGGGGTAGGCCTTGGTGATGATGCGCAGCAGCTTGGACTTCGATGCGGCTGCCATGCCTTGCGGGCCGCCGAGCTGCTCGATCACCGCCAAGCCCTGCTTGGTGGTCAACCTCGGTCCGACAACGCGTTCGAGTGCGGGATGGATCTGGGTGAGCAGGCCTCGGATGCGGTTCGACAACCGCGTCGCCTCGGCCGCAAGATCTTCGTCGAAGCCGACCAATACCTTGAGTTCGGCGAGGGTTTCCTCGCCAGCGTCGACGCGGCGCAGGGTGTGGGGCATCGTGCGGGCGGTGTCGGCGATGATGAACGCGTCACGGGCGTCGGTCTTCGCGTTGCCGGGGTAGAGGTCGGCGGCGCGTCGCATCGCCAACCCGGGCAGGTAGGCAACCGTGATGCCCATCGAGCGCGCGACCGCAATTGGCAGCGCGCCGATCGTGTTCGGTTGGTCCACGACCACCAGCACTCGTCCATGGGTTTGGATCTTGGTGAACAAGTCTTCGAGTTTGGCCTGGTCTTGCGGCAGAGGCTTGTCGAAGACCTTCTTGCCGGCAGTATCCAGCGCGCAGGCGTAGTGGGCTTGTTTGCCCACGTCCAACCCGCACCAGATGTCGAAGCCGATCTGTTCCATGATGACCACCATCCTTGCATCGAAGCGACGGTCGCCATGGTTGGTGATGCGTCAGCTGCCGGCACCCACGTTACGAAGAGACCTCATTGCTGGGCCGTGTCCCTATCAGCGGTCGGCTGGCGCCACCAGGCCCGGTGACAACACCCCCCCCGGATCATTCGTGCGACAGGGGCAGTAAGTCATGCCGGGCCCGGCGACCGTAACCCCGCCCTACGGGGTCACCAGCAAGGTAACGGGGCTGCCGATCCGTACCAGGTATGCATCCTGTCGCCTCCTTGGGGCCATGCAGCAACTCTGTTCGATCAACGTGTCCGGCCACCACACCACATGGGAGACTGCGTTGGTCACCGGCGTGTCCTCGGGAGAGATCGCCCGATAGATCGCAGTGTGCCGATAATTACCGATCTCTTCCTTGCAGACGCAGGCCTGGCGCTGCGCTGCGATGGTCATCGACGGCGTCTCCTCGACTTCACCTGCTGCGTCCGCGCACGGTGTGCAGGCGGTGAAGAACCGGTGGTCTTGAACAGGTCCACCCATGCCTCGACGGGCATGTCCTTCGGGAGTCCTGCAGCGGTCATGCCGTGGCGTGTCAGCCACGCCTGTGCGGTCTGTGGTGACCCGAGTGAGGTGGTGCGCGCGAGGATCTGTGCAAGCCCGCGGCCGGGGCCGGTGTAGACGCGGTGGACCAGGGCATGGAAGTGGCGTCGCCGTGTCGGGGACAGCAGCGGATGTTCGCGACGGTGGATGGTGAGGATTCCGCCGTCGACTCCCGGACGCGGGGTGAACGCGCGAGCGGGAACACGACTGTGCAGCGTGAACTCGAACCAAGGCGCCCATTGCGCGGTCATCATCGTGGCACCGCCGACGCCCGCTCTGCGCCGCGCGACTTCCCATTGCACGAGCACGATTGCATCGGTCCATGCCGGGGAGTGCAGGATGCGGCGCAGTATGGCCGTGGTCTGGTGAAACGGCAGGTTGCCGACGAGCACATGCGCAGACGTGGGAAGCCGGTAGGTCAGGAAGTCGTCGGCGACGACCTCCACGTGCGACGGGAGCCGTTGGGTCAAGCGTTGGGCGAGCCTGGTGTCGATCTCGACGGCTGTCACCGGTCGCCCGAGCTGGGCCAGCGGGGTGGTGAGTGCTCCGTCACCGGGGCCGATCTCGATGATCGGGCCCTCGGTGGCAGCCACGAGCCGTGTGATCGTGGCAATGGTGGATGGGCCAGTCAGGAAGTTCTGGCCGTGCTCATGACGGCCACCTCGATAGGTAGGCACTGTTTGCTCCGTGGTTGTTGCGGAGCCGGGCACGCTGAAAGAGCCGCCCGGCCGTGATCACCGGGGGCGGGAGCAACAACCTGTGGAGGGTGCTCTCCGCCGTTAGCGGCTGCGCAGACGCAGCGAAGCAGTGCCGTAGAACAACATGCCCACTAGCGTAGGCGACCCCACTGGGGCTTGTCAATCCCTGTGTGTAAGGGGTGTGACGGGGGTTACAGGTAGGGTTCGATTCGTTCGGGGTAGACGAGGGCGAGTTGGCCGAGGGCGGCCTTCCAGTTCGTGGTTACCGATCCTTCGATGAGGCGTCCGGGGGCTCGGCGTTCAGCGGCGGGTAGGCCGCGTTCCTTCTCGCGCTCCCGGGCTCGCTTGTCCTCGATGTTGCAGATCGCCAGCCACAGCAGCTTGACCACGGCGGCGTCGTTGGGGAAGTGGCCGCGGTTCTTGGTGACCTTGCGCAGCTGGTAGTTCAGCGACTCAATCGCGTTCGTCGTGTAGATGACGCGGCGTAGCTCGGGCGGGAAGGCCAGGAACGGGATGAACCGCTCCCAGGCCGCCCGGAACGTCCGCGCCGCGGCGGGGTACTTCGTGCCCCAGGGGCCGGCCTCGAATGCCTCCAACGCCTCCAGAGCCGCGTCCTCACTGGCGGCGGTGTAGATCGGCTTCAGCGCCGTGGCGACGGCCTTGCGGTCCCCGTAGGACACGAACCGCATCGCGGCGCGGATCAGGTGGACCACACAGGTCTGCACGGTGGCCAGCGGCCAGGTCGCCTCGATCGCCTCGGGAAAGCCGGTCAGCCCGTCGCAGCACACGATCAGCACATCGCGCACCCCGCGGTTGGCGAGGTCCGCGCAGACCTGGGCCCAGAACTTCGCGCCCTCGTGGGTCTGGACCCAGATCCCCAGGACGTGCTTGATGCCGTCCATGTCCACGCCGACGGCGATGTGGGCGGCCTTGTTGACCACGTGAGAGCCGTCCTTGACCTTGACCATGATCGCGTCGAGGTAGATCACCGGGTACAGCGACTCCAGCGGACGGCGCTGCCACGCGAGGACCTCCTCGGCGATGGAGTCCACGACCTTGCTGATCGTCTCGTGACTCACGTCCACCCCGACCGTGGAGGCTAGGTGGTGGGAGATGTCGCGCAGCGTCATCCCGCCGGCGTACAGCGAGATGATCATCCCGTCGACCCCGTCCAGGCGGCGCTGACCCTTGCCTACCAGCATCGGGGTGAAGGTCCCGGCCCGATCGCGCGGGATCGCGAGCTCGATGTCCCCGACCTCGCTCGTCACGGTCTTGGCGTAGTACCCGTTACGGGAGTTCGGGTGGTCGGCGGCATCGACCGCGCCCTTCTCATAGCCCACGTGCTCACTCAGCTCGGCCTCCAGGCCACGCTCCAGGGCGGCCTTGAGCATCCCGCCCAGCACCCCGCCGTCTCCGGTCAGCGGTTCACCGGCATCGATCCGGGCGAAAACCTCATCCAGGGCTCCGGTGGTCTTGAGCTCGGCCGCGAGCTCGGCCTGCTTTCTACGACGCTCAGCGCGCTCCTCGGCGCTCATCTTCGGCATGGCGTCAATCGTCACAGTGTGTCTCCTTCAGGGGGTGGTGCCACACCCCTTACACACACCATTTGACAGGCCCCCCCACTGCCGGTAAGCGTCTCAATATCCCCTCTCTGCTCAAAGACGCGGAAATCCATATCGATGCTGGCAAGAACGAATCCCGAGCTACCCACGGTCGCAGAGCCTCGGCAACATCGAGACTCACTCCGTGAGAGACCTCGACAGAGACGCCACGCCTCTTGCAGATCGAGGTTTGCTTAGATCGCCGGGCCGGTACTCTGACTGTGCGACGTACTGAACGTCGCACCCAAAAGGAGGTGGTCGGCATGCCGACGCTTTCTCTGCTGGACGACGCCTGCGGCAGGTGGGAGTCGTAAAACGCTCGTGGAGGGGCCGTAGGTCCGTGGATAACCTCACGGCTGGAACCCTGAGAAGCGAGAAGCGCATCGCGGCGTAGCCACGTGGCGCATTCCATCCTGGCAACGGGGTGGCGTTCCCGAGACTTCGGCGGACGGCAAAACCTCCAGAGTGCGAAAAGATCCAGGAGGTTGGCGGCGACGCCGCCGAGGGGGTGGCCGCAACGGCCACCCCCTCTCTCACATCCAGGACGCGAGCACCTTTCCGCGAGAGGGGTGGTTCGGCGTGACGGTGTCGATGCGGGTGATGTCGGCTGGTGATGGTTACAAATATCTGCTGCGCACTGTGGCGGCTGGTGATGGTGACCGGTCGCTGTCGACTCCGTTGACCCGTTACTACGCCGAGGCTGGCACCCCGCCGGGGCGTTGGCTCGGTTCCGGCGTCACCGGCCTGGGGCATGGTGAACTTGCCCCTGGTGCGCAGGTGTCGGAGGCGCAGCTTCAGTTGCTGGTGGGGATGGGGCGGGATCCGATTACTGGTGTGCCGTTGGGGCGGGCGTATCCGGTGTACAGCTCGAGGGCGGAGCGGGTCGCGGACCGTGTCGCGCAGCTGGACCCTGCCCTGGGGGCGGTGGAGCGGGGGCGGGTCGTTGCGCAGATTGAGGCGGAGGAGGCTGCGCGGGGGTCGCGGCGTGCGGTGGCGGGGTTTGATTTCACGTTCAGTGTGCCGAAGTCGGCGTCGGTGTTGTGGGCGGTTGCGGACGCGGGGACGCAGGCGTTGATTGCGCAAGCCCATCATGAGGCGGTTGCGGCGGTGGTTGCGTTCATGGAGCGCGAGGTTGCAGCCACCCGCACGGGTGCAACTGCTGGGGATGGCGCGGTTGCACAGGTCGACGTCACCGGTTTGATCGCGACGGCGTTTGATCACTTCGATTCCCGCGCCGGGGACCCGCACTTGCATACGCATGTGGTGATCAGCAACAAGGCCCGCACGGTGTTGGATGGGAAGTGGCGGAGTCTGGATGGGCGTCCGATGCATGCCGCGGTGGTCGCGTTGTCGGAGCTGCACGAGGCCGTGTTCGCCGATCACATGACCCGCACGTTCGGCGTGAGCTGGGAGCCGCGGGAGATGGGCCGTGACCGGAACCCGTCATGGGCGATCACCGACGTCCCCGAGGAACTGGTGGCGGAGTTCTCGACCCGCTCCCGGCACATCAACGAGGCGACCGACGCGCTGATTGCTGACTACGTGACCCAGCACGGCAAACGCCCGTCGCCGGCGACCATCATGAAACTGCGCGCCCAGGCCACGCTCGCGACCCGCCCAGAGAAGCAGGTCCGATCCTTGGCGGAGCTAACAGCCGAGTGGCGCACCCGCGCCAGTCAGCAGCTCGGCACGGATGCCACCGCGTGGGCGCGGAGCGTCACGGCGGGGGAGCGGCAGTTGCTGTTGCGGGCTGATGATGTGCCGTTGGATCTGATCGGGCAGGTGGGGCGGTCGGTGGTTGAGGTGGTTGGTGAGAAGCGTTCGACGTGGCGGCGCTGGAACCTGATGGCCGAAGCCGCGCGCCAGACGATGGGGTGGCGGTTCGCCACCGTCGAGGACCGCGAAGTCATCACCGCCATGGTTGCTGACGCCGCCGAACAGGCGTCCCTGCGCCTGACCCCACCCGAGCTCGTGACCAGTCCGGTGGAGTTCCGCCGTCCCGATGGCACCTCGGTGTTTCGGCCCAAGCACTCGACCGAGTTCTCCTCCGACACCCTCCTCGCGGCAGAGGACCGCCTCCTGCAACGGGCCCGCACCACCACCGGCCCGAGCATCGACCTCGCCACCGTCGAGACCATCACGAGCAAGCCCGATGCCGAGGGGCGGGTGCTCGGTCCCGACCAGGCGTCAGCTTTGGCGTCGGTCGCGGTGTCGGGCCGGGTGGTGGATGTGTTGGTGGGGCCGGCGGGGGCCGGGAAGACGACCGCGATGAACGCCTTGCGCCGGGCGTGGGAGGCCTCGCATGGTGCTGGGTCGGTGGTGGGGCTGGCGCCGTCGGCGGTGGCGGCGCAGGTGCTGGCCGATGATCTGGGGATCGCCACGGAGAACACGGCGAAGTGGTGGACCACCCACCAACACACCGGCGCCAGCTTCAAGGCCGGGCAGCTGGTCATCATCGACGAAGCCTCCCTCGCCGGCACCCTGTCCTTGGACCGGATCACGCAGGCAGCGGAGGAGGCGGGGGCGAAGGTGCTGTTGGTCGGTGACTACGCCCAGCTCCAATCCGTCGACGCTGGCGGTGCGTTCAGCCTGTTGATCCACGACCGCGACGATGCTCCCGAGCTGGTCGATGTCCACCGCTTCACCCACGCTTGGGAGAAGACCGCGTCCCTGGAGTTGCGGCACGGCCGCACCCCGGTCATCGACACCTACCTGGCACACAATCGCATCCATGACGGCGACGCCGAGGCCATGGCCGATGCCGCCTACACCGCCTGGCGCCGAGACCGGCAGCAGGGTTTGGTGTCGGTGCTGATCGCCGAAACCCGCGAGAACGTCACCGCCCTCAACGTCCGCGCCCGCGCCGACCTCATCCTGGACGGCACGCTGAAGCCCGGCCCCGAAATCACCCTGTCCGACGGGTCCATGGCGGGCGTGGGGGACACGATCATCACCCGCCACAACGACCGGCGGCTACGGAACCGGCACGGCTGGATCCGCAACGGCCAAACCTGGACCATCGCCGCCGTGCGCGGCGATGGTTCGGTCACGATCCGCCCACCCGGGGCCCGGTTCGGCAACAGCATCGTCGTGCCCGCCGACTACGTGGCCGAGCACGTCGACCTCGGCTACGCCGTCACCGCCCACCGCGCCCAAGGCATCACCACCGACACCGCCCACGTCCTCGTCGAACCCACCACCACCAGGGAGAACCTGTATGTCGCGATGACGCGCGGACGGGAATCGAACCAGGCCTACGTCATCCTCGACCGCCCTGACGATCACGCCACGGCGCATCCGGGCGACAATCCCGACGCCACCGCCCGCACGGTCCTCTACGGCGTGCTCCAACACAGCGGTGCTGAGCTGTCGGCGCACGAGACCATCACCGCCGAGCAGGACCGGTGGGGCTCGATCGCCCAACTCGCCGCCGAATACGAAACCATCGCCGCCGCAGCCCAACACGACCGCTGGACCACCCTCGTCACCACCAGCGGCCTCACTACCGATCAAGCGCAAGCCGTCATCGACTCCGACGCTTTCGGCGCCCTGACTGCGGAACTGCGCCGGGCGGAAGCCAACCACCACAACGTCGACACCCTCCTGCCACGCCTCATCAAGGCGCGCAGGTTCGCCGACGCCGACGACATCGCCTCCGTCATCCACCACCGCCTCGCCAACGCCACCACCCGACCCGCCGGATCCGGCCGCACCCGCCAGGCCCCGCGTCTCATCGCCGGCCTGATTCCCGAAGCCACCGGCCCCATGACCCCCGACATGCAACAAGCCCTGACCGAGCGCCGCCACCTCATCGAAACCCGAGCAGAAGCCGTCCTTGACACCGCCCTCCACACGCAAGAACCCTGGACCACAGCACTCGGTCCGATACCCGCCGGCGGGCGGGAACGGCGGCAATGGCGACGCCGCGCCCTGGTTGTAGCCGCCTACCGGGACCGGTACCAGATCACCGACCCGGCCCCGCTCGGCGCCCAACCGGAAGGCACGGCGCAGAAGATCGACCGCGCCCGAGCCGAAACAGCACTACGAACGCTGGCCCGCCCGACCATCCACGACGAGCGCCGGCGCCCCGCACCGCAGGCGTCTCGCCAATTGGTCTAGCGGGCGTCTGGGGCACGTTGCGCGCAGAGGTGGGGTGCGATCAGGAGGAGGCCGTAGGCGAGGACGAGGAAAAACGCGACCGGGCCTTGCTGGTTCCCTGAAAGCGTCGGGTACTGACCGGCGGCGGCTCCGTACACGATGGCATCCAGTAGGAGCCCGGTTGCTGAGATCGTGGTACCGAACAGCAGCCGGAGCATCAACGAATCATCGCGGCGCTTACGGAACAACAGGTAGCCGACCATGGCGACACCGAGAGCGAGCAGACCGAACACGATGATCACCGGTACGCCACTCCAGGCCCCGGCGTCAGGGACGAGGACTGTACCTGCCGTGACAAGCAGCCCGGTGGCGATCACCCAGATCACGACGCCATACCCAACGGCAACGAGCACGTCGCGCCGGCTGAGCAGTGGGGGAGGAGCGGTAGGCGGCATGCGACCATATTACTGAAACGACTGTGGTAAGAATAGGGTGTGGCTCGCCCAAAGAACCCTCAGCGCACCAGTGACCTGCTTGACGCCTCAGCTCAGGTGCTGCAGGCGCGCGGTATCGCCGGTGTCACCCTGCGGCCACTCGCTGCGGAGTTGGGAGTCTCGCCGCGAACGCTGCTGTATCACTTCGGCAGCAAGGAAAAGCTGATCACCCAGGCCATCCGGCACCTCCGCCACCAGCAACCCACACTCGCGAAGGCACTTGCTCCAGACCAACAGCCCAGTCCGGGCGCCGTGACCCTTGGTGATGTGGTCAGGTGCATGTGGGAGGAGCAGAAGCAGGAGCAAGCGCGGCCCTTCCTCGCGCTGTACTTCGAACTCGCCGCCCTAGCCATCCGCGACCCCGACACGTACGGAACCATGCTCCACGAACTCGACCACGAGTGGACCGACGCGATCACCAGTCATCTACAGACCCGCGGCCTTGATGCGCACGAGGCTGCTTCGCGGATGAAAATGCTGATGATCCGGTACCGCGGGGCACTGCACTACGGGCTCGTCACAGGAGACTGGGACGCCGCTGACGCGGCGATACACGCTGCCGTCGGCGCTACTGACGTGTGAACGCCCAGGAATATCTGCCCGTAGCTGTGGCCGTGGCGCGGGCCCGCGGAGGGGGCTTGTTGATGGCCCTCATGTTCTCGGGGGTTCGAGGCCGGGGCGCCTGGTCGATGTCGCTACGCGTCGGCACTACATCGAGCGGCCGGGCGACTCGGATACCGGTGCGTTGCGCCGTTGGAAATCGGCAGACAGTTCCGCCCGTTCCTGGAGATGCTGAGGCGGAAGGTGCTCGACGTCGTTCGCCGAGGCCACCAGCCGGGCAGTTCCTGCGCGGAGAAGCTCGTGGGTGCCAATACTCGACACGCTCGTAACCGGCCCGGGCACCGCTGCGACATCACGACCCAAGCGATGCGCTTCTCGGGTCACGCCCAAGGCTCCTGATCGTGCGGCCGCTTCGACGATCACCGTTGTGCCAGACAAGGCAGCAAGCAGCCGATTGCGAGCTAGGAAGCGATGCCGCGTCGGCACAGCCCCGGGAGGCAGCTCGCTCACCAGGGCACCGACATCAGCGACCTGGTTCAGCAGGTCGTGATGCCCGCGAGGGTAGAGCCGGTCCACGCCTCCGGCCAGCACCGCGATCGTGTCACCACCAGCAGCCAACGCTCCACGATGCACTGCACCCTCGACCCCAAAAGCACCACCAGCGACCAACAGGCGCTCCCGACTCGCCAGATCACCAGCCAACTCGCTGGCGACCCGCTCACCATAAGACGTGGACGCACGAGAACCGGTCACGGTGACCAGGTCCTCCAACGGGCGCGCGAGGAACGACGTCGCGCCACGCACGAACAGAACATACGGGGCACGCTCCCCAAGATCATCCAAAGCCCGCGGCCACTCCACGTCACCCGCAATCAACGTGGCGAAGCCCCCGTTCTCGACCGTCCGCAACCGCTCACTGAGCCGCTCGACCTCCTGTGGAGAGAGCCGGTCACGCCACACCTGTGCATCCACCCGGCTCAGACCCGGAACTGCGGCATCACTGTCGAGCAGCCTCAGAGTCTCGACAGCACCCCGCTGCTGTAGCAGACGACCAGTCGTTGCATCGTCGGGCTCGGCCAACAACGACAGCACCACCCGGGCACGACGTTCATCAACACCAAGACCAGCAACACCAGACATGACGGCTCCTCCTCGACCGGACTTCGCCGAGAAGGTGCGCCAACGCAGCCCGCGAGCCTCGCGAGGCGGTCAGGCCGTCGGTGCTGGTGAACGCGACGGCAAGCGCCGCTCGCGACGCTCAGCAGCGCGGGCTCGCACCAACAACACCACGCTTACCGGGCCCATCACTAGGAACTTGAACGCGTTCCAAATGGACAGCAGCACCAGCAGGTGGAACCACCCCGGCGCACCGCGGTCGATGAGAATCGTCAGGATGTTCGCGACCCCGAGGTACGGGATGGCCAGCATCATCGCCGGGACGCCCCACTTCAGCCCGCGTCGCCTGCGGAGCTTGTCCAACACGATGTTGGTCGGCATGTAGCGGCGCAGGAAGTCACGCGTGTGGATGCTGACGATCCAGATCAGGCGAAACATGAGCACAGTCCTCTCCTCGTCTCCGGCGACAAGGAATCGAGAAGGACCGCTCCGGCCGAAGCCAGCTGGTCGTCCCACCACGTCCGGCGGTGGGTCACGCAGGTGGAGGCCGCCTACCCACAAGATACCGCCGTTGACGTTGCGTTGGAAGAGTCCCGGTGCTTGGTGACATGACCCGCTTGGGCTCTCACCCCCAGAAGATTGGATCCTGGTGGCTGCCGATGTAGTCGAGCAGTGACTGGACGTTCTTCGTCGGACGCTTGCGGGTGTACTCGTGGAACTTCATGTACCGGTCGCGCCAGTAGATGCTCCACTGCCCAGTCTTGACGGTATAGCGCAGGCGCGCGACCGGGAACCGTGTCCAGTCTCCCTGCCCGTCCCAGGGCGGCCTCGTCTCGATGATCGTGACGTGCCGGTCGGCAATCTCGGCTTCTACCCGCACTTGATCCCACAGGTGCTCGGGCACGCGTTCACGGCACCAGCGGCCGATGCGCAGCAGGTCGGTCTCGGGCATCGCCATACGTCCATTCTGCTATCCGAGCTCCTCGGTAGCCTCGAAGCTGTGGCGGCAGGGCAAGTCCATCGGGGAGCATCACGTTGCGGCGGAGCTGGCCCGAAGTAGCTCACGTTGGTGCGGACAGTGTGAAGGCAGTCCCATCCCCGCCGACCCGGATAACGGTCGGGTGGTCGAGATTCAGGTGAAGACGGCGCAAGGCTCCACCTGGCGATAGCTTCGCTGGCTCGACTCGAAGTCACAGGATCCAAGGTCAGCAGGAATAGTACGTCATGGCGGCCGTTCCGCATGACCCATGCCGTGCAGGAAGCTCCGTGGTGCCTCGTCCGCATGTCGTCCCAGAGGCGTGGGGCGAGCACATGAACCCGATCACCTGGTCACATCCGCGTGCCGCGAGGCATCCTCGCGGCACAGGCGCGATCATAGGCTTATGGCGATTCGGCGGTTCCAGGGAGCTTGCCGCTTGCGGCCGCAACGATGCCTACACAGGAGAGATCGACGTGGTCGCGGCGGAGAGTCGCGACCCGACAGCAGTTGCACGTCATATCTTGGCTCTGGAGGAGGCCGTCAAGTGAGGTCACGCCCCGCTGGCTGGAAGCGATCGCGATCGCTCAGCAAGCTAGTGCCCCAGTCCCTATCGGAAGGTCGCTCAGCATGGCAACGGTAGAACAGCAGGTTCTGGACTCGAGCAACGCGATCGACCAGAACATCTCGGCAATCACGACCGACCGTGGATTCTTGTCACAGAACCTGCTGCAATACTTGCGCCATCTGGTCGAGGGCTTGGTCGTCTATGCGCACGTCCCAGATCGGACGGTGACGTACAACTACCAGACGGAGTTTGATGCTGCTCGGGACGCAGTGAACGGTGATGCCCGCTATCGACTGTTGACGCGCTTCCACAGCCTGCTCCAGATCAGTGTCTCGCACTACACACTCGACCGGGACCCCTCAGAGCGCCTGATGCTCAAATACTACGAGTACCTGCTACGCACACGCGACCTCGCGAAGCAGCACCTCGGCCTGGACATCCTCCGGAATCTCGAGCAGTTTCCGCTTCACGAGGATCCGGCACTCCGCGCGTACTACGAGAAGATTGCTGGCCGGATTGAGGCATCGAAACACGACTTGCTGACCGGCAAGACCGAGCGTTACTACATCAACAGCTCTCGACCGTTCTTCATTGGCAACCGAATCTACTACGAGGTCACCTTCAGCCTGGCCCACAACCGGACAAGCAAGTTTGATCGGATCATCGGCTTCACCGACATTGATGTGAGCGACTACTACGCTGCACAACTCGAGCTTGCGAACGACTCAATCGACGTGCTCGGTCAGACGATGCCGATCATCATCGTGCGCGACTGGTCGGTGTCCATCCGACCGTGCGAGTTCGACAACTTCGCTCGACTCCTCGGACAGCAGACCACGGTGCAGTCGGGACACGTCGAGTACCGCAATCTGATGCGGTACCTAACGCTGACACGTCACAGTCTGCTCGACCTCCTTGACTCGTCAGACGAGGTGTACAACCAGGTGAAGACATGGGTCCTCACGAACGCTCAGCGAACGCCTCTAATCTTTCCTGCACTGGACGCGGCGAGGGCGATCATCGGGCACAACCGTCCAGGCACCCGACTCTTGCGCTACCTGATGCTCCGGATGAACAACCAAATCCTGAAGGCACAGTACGACGTTAATCAGTGCGGGTGGCTCTCGAACCTGAATGTCTCAAGCGGCTGCCGTCCGTTCGACACGATGCCGTACTGTACGTCGCCCCGGAAACACAACCCGAGGTTTGCTGACCTCGCGGCTAGCATCGATTCTTCGAACAGGAAGCACGAGCTACTTGCGCGACGGGTACGCGTCAACGTCGAGCAGCACGGCATGATCTACACACCCGAGAGCGACCTCGAAGACCTCGGGGACATCGACGACCTGATCAGGCGCCACAACGCCGCTCTTCCACCGACACCACGGCACGCCCCACGCAAACTCCAACGCGCCAACGGCCACGTGTTCATCGTCGGGTACGAGGACGGCACCGTAGAGATCATCGAGCAGCTCCAGAAGATCGCCTCGAATGGCATCGAGGACTACGCGGACGACGTCGCCGCATGGCTTGACGAAAACGCGAAACTTCCGGACGGTGACCCGCAGAAAGTTGACGATGAGATCAAGGCCGATGCCCTGCGGAAGCTCTTCTCCCACTCGAAGGTGGCCCTCATCTACGGAGCCGCAGGCACCGGCAAGTCCACGATGGTCAACCACATCGCGAACTACTTCGAGAGTGAGCGGAAGCTCTTCCTGGCACACACCAACCCGGCCGTCGATAACCTGAAGCGCCGCGTCGACGCTCCCAACAAACACTTCAGCACAATCTCGAAGCATGTGCGGGGCGACTGGGACACATCGGGTCATTTCGATATCGTCATCATCGATGAATGCAGTACGGTCAGCAACGCTGCATTCCTCGAGGTGCTCGCCAACACCGAATTCGATCTGCTGGTGCTGGTGGGTGATGTCTACCAGATCGAGTCCATCGAGTTCGGGAACTGGTTTGGCGCAATTCGCTCGTACATCCCACCAGAGTCAGTACACGAATTGACACACCCGTTCCGTACGACCGACGAGGAGCTCCTGACCCTCTGGGATCGCGTGCGTGACCTTGACGACCGGATCGAAGAGTCACTGTCGAAAAATGAGTACTCCAAAGAACTAGGGGAGTCGCTCTTCGCACGACACGGTGCCGACGAGATCGTGCTCTGTCTCAACTACGACGGATTGTACGGGATCAATAACGTTAACCGCTTCCTTCAGGCGAGCAACCCGAGCCCGGCCCACGTCTGGGGTGAGGCTGTTTACAAGGTTGGCGATCCGGTGCTCTTCAATGAGACGGATCGCTTCCGCCCGCTGATCTTCAACAACATGAAGGGCAATATTGTTGGGATTAGCCAGGTGCCCGGGAAGATCACCTTCGACGTCGACCTTGGGCTCGAGCGTGAGGTGACAGCGATGGAGGCGATGCTCTCGAACCTCCGCGTCGTTGAAGACTCCGTGGTTCAGTTCGACGTCATCGAGCGCCCAGACACGGACGAGGACGATGACTCGACGACGACCATCGTGCCATTCCAGATTGCCTACGCGGTCTCGATCCACAAGGCGCAGGGTCTCGAGTTTGACTCGGTGAAGGTTGTTATCACGGAAGCCAACGAAGAGAACATCTCGCACAGCATCTTCTATACAGGGATTACCCGGGCTCGAAAGCATCTCGAGGTCTACTGGACGCCTGACACTCAGACTCGGATCCTAAGCCGACTGGAGGTTCGCGAGAACAAGAAGGACGAGAACCTGCTTCGGCGGCGTCGCGGCGTGGTTCCGGTAGTCAAGGTGCCCAAACGACAGAAGGTGCGTCAGAAACCGTAGCTGCCTGGATCGGATCACTGATGGACCTAGCGCTTGCCACCGGGTGCACACGAATCACGTTGCCCGGGCACCGTGCGGCAGCTAGCCGTGGCGAGTAGCTCGAAGTCCCGGTACGGTGGACCCATCCGTAGGGGTGTGCTTTCCATCTGGCGACGAGGTCGGGGAATGCATGCCACACCGCCCGCGCATGGCTGATTCTCCGGTGATTCAAAGGGGCAGGCTGGACAGCGAATGCGGAGATGGCTCGGTTTGTGGCCCATTCGATCAGCGTGGCTCCGTGGGCGCAAATGGTCGCAGAGCCCAGACCTGTCGGCCGTACGGTCTCGGTAGGTCTGGGCTCGCTCCATGGGTGGGTGAGTCAGGGCTCGGTGACGTAGTCGGACAGGGATTCCAGTGTCGAGACCCATCCGTCGTAGAAGAAGCCGTCGCCGGGCTGCCCTTCGACGCCGCGCAGGTCCAGGGTCAGGAGCGTGCCAGTTCCCATGGGAGTAAGCGTCAGTGTGATCACGGGTGCGTCCGCGGGGTCCGCGTCAGGTTCGCCCCAGGTGAACACGAGTCGTGAGTGGCGCTCCAGCTCTAGGTAGACGCCGCCGGTCACGACGGTTGTGCCGTCTTCGTCGTTGACCATGGCGTATTGATAGCGGCCCCCAACACGGAGATCGACGGAAACGCTATCGCTAGGAGTGTGGGCTCCCTTGGGGTGCCACCAGGCGGCGATTTCTTGTGGGTTCGTCCAAGCGTCCCATATCTGATCGGGTGACGCGGCGAGCTGGCGAGTGAGTGTGAAGCCCTTGGTCTTATCGGTCATCTGTGGCCTCCTTTGAGTCGGTAGTGCTGGGTGAGTGTCCGTTCAGGTGGTCTTCGAGTCGATCGAGGCGGTCGTTCCATTCGGCTCGTTGTGCTTCGAGCCATGCAGCGGCTTGGTCGAGCCCGGTCTGGGTCAGATGGCATTCGACCCATTTTCCTCGGCGGGTGCGAGTGAGTAGTTCCGCCTTTTCCAAGACGGTGAGGTGTTGCGATATGCCGGCACGGGTCATGGGGTAGTGGCCTGCAAGTTCGGTGACGGTGGCTGGCCCTTGTCGAAGGCGCGTCAGCAAGTCGCGTCTGGTCGCGTCGGCCAAGGCGGCGAACTGTCGGTCGAGTAGGTCTTGCGTGGACCTCACCTCCTCGTGTAAGCACTTACTTACACGATAGTTGGGATCGTACGGTGGCGGCAACCCCGTGCTGGGTCCGCTACGCGTGACCACAGGAAGAGAGCTGTTCATGGGCCGAATCTTGGGCATCGCCCACTTCGCATTCCACGAGGGACGAGCTGAGAGGTTCCTACAGTTGAGCGCCGAGTGCTTGCGTCTCACTCGCGAGAGGGATCGCGGGACACTTCGGTACGAGGTCTACGTCAACGAAGAGCGGACTCGCGCGGTGGTCGTTGAAGAGTATGAGGACGAAGCCGCGCTCCTCGAACACGGAGAGCACATCGGCGCGAGCCTCACTGAGGCCATCTTGGCAACCGGCGAGGTTCATGGCGAGATTGTGGGTGAGCTGAGTCCCGAGATGTGCAGACGACTGCGCGGCGGACCAGTCACGGCATTTCTGCCTGCACACACGTTGCCGAAGAGCCAGTCGGACGAGGTTCAGCCTGAAGCCCACTGACCGGCGTGATCGGATGAACGCGATCGCTTGATGCGTTGGAGCGCCACATTGCGGTGCTGTTTTGCGAGCAGTATCGGACTAGGCTTGAGGCTCCACTGAGGTGTGCTTTCCATCTGGCGACGAAGCGCCCGAGTTCAGCCGCGATGTCCTTGAAGCCATGCGACAGCCTTTG
>NZ_CAMYPD010000022.1 GCF_947286155.1 uncultured Tessaracoccus sp. | reverse complement strand
AACTGTCACCAATGTCCTGACACAGAAACGTCACCCATGTCCTGAGACATCACACGGCTCAGTTGCGGATCAAGTGTCACCTGCCTCCCGACGACGCCCCGCTCCGCCTGGGCAAGTGACACCAGTGCCGCTCAGTTGCCGCACAGGTTACGTCTGCCGGTCGGCAGGCGAGGGGCCGGGGCGTGTGGCGACGGGCAACCGAATGGTGAGCTTTCCACAGGTTTCGGGGAGCGGCGGAGATTGTCAGTGGGGTGCAATAGGGTGGGGGATGTGGAAGACGACGACGAATACTCGCTGTTCGACGAACCCATCCAGGCAGATGGGGCGTTCGACGAAGAGCTCGAGGAGCCGATGCAGCAAGACGGCCCCGATCTGTTCGGCGACGATGCACCCGCAGCGCCGGCGGGAGGCAGCGTCGGCGGCGAAGCCACGCCCACATCGCAACCGTCTGAGGCCGCCCAGCGCGCCATTCCCGACGCGCCGCTGGCGCTCTATCGTCGCTACCGCCCCGACACCTTCGCTGATGTCATCGGCCAAGACCACGTCACCGTGCCGCTCCAGCGCGCGCTACAGAACAACAAGGTGGGGCACGCGTACCTCTTCTCCGGCCCGCGCGGCTGCGGCAAAACCACCTCGGCGCGCATCCTGGCACGCTGCCTGAACTGTGAACAAGGCCCGACGGCAACCCCGTGCGGCGAGTGTCAGTCATGCATCGACTTGGCGCGCGGCGGTCCTGGCTCCATCGATGTCATAGAGATCGACGCGGCTAGTCACGGCGGCGTCGACGACGCCCGCGACCTCCGTGAGCGAGCATTTTTCGCGCCCGTGGCAAGCCGCTACAAGATCTACATCGTCGACGAGGCCCACATGGTCACCCCTGCGGGCTTCAATGCGCTGTTGAAGCTCGTCGAGGAGCCGCCTCCGCACGCGAAGTTCATCTTCGCGACGACGGAGCCGGAGAAGGTGATTGGCACCATCCGGTCGCGCACCCACCATTACCCGTTCCGGCTGGTTCCGCCGAAGACGCTCGCAACGTACCTCCAGGAAATCTGCGAGGCGGAAGCCGTCGACATCGACCCGATGGTGCTGCCGCTCGTGGTGCGAGCCGGCGGCGGGTCTGTGCGAGATTCGCTCTCCGTCCTCGACCAACTCCTGGGCGGCGCGGGCGAGCACGGCGTCGAATATGAACAAGCCGCGGCGCTGCTGGGCTACACCCCAGAGTCACTGCTCGACGACATCGTCGACGCCTTCGCTGCAGGCGACTCGTCGGGCGTGTTCAAGACCATCGATCGCGTGATCGAGGTGGGGCAAGACCCACGCCGCTTCGCCGAAGATCTACTCCGACGCCTCCGCGACCTCGTGATCCTCGCCGCCGTTCCCACCGCAGCCGAGGACGGCATCCTCGAAGTGCCCGAAGACCAGGCCGAACGCCTGAAATCGCAGGCCGCGGCACTCGGCTCTGGCGAGCTCACGCGAGCCGCGGAAGTGATCGCCGTCGGGCTCACCGAGATGCGCGGTACCACCGCTCCCAGGCTGCACCTCGAGCTCATGGCTGCCCGAGTGCTGCTGCCCGAAGCCGACACCGACGAGCGCGGTCTCCATGCCCGCATGGACAGGCTCGAACGCCGCGTGGGCATGATGGGCTCCTCCGACGCGCCCCAACCCCCGCAGGAATGGCGCGACGTGCCTGGGCAGGCGCGTACCGCGTCCCAGCAGCGGGCCGAGGATGCACCGTCGCAAGCCGCGCAGCGCCCCACACAGCCCGCACAGACGGAGCAGCGCGCCCCGGAGCCGCAGTCAGCGCCGCAACAGCGCCCGGCCGATCAGCGTCCGGCGGGTCAGGCTCCTACCGGCCAACGCCCAGCCGGTGCTCCTCCCGCGCAGCGCCCCGCCGGGAGCGCCCCGGCGGCGCAGCGCGCACCGGAGCAGGCCCCACCGCAGCGTCCTGCACACGCACCGTCCGCACCCGCCGCAGCGCCCAACCGGGCCGGGCAGCTCACCACGGAGGAGTTGCGGCGCGCATGGCCCAACGTGCTCGACGAAGTGAAGCGGCGTCGACGGTTTACGTACATGCTGCTCAGCCAGAACGCGCACGTGCAGGAAGTCCGCGACGGCATGCTACTGCTCGGCTTCACCAACCCCGGTGCGAAAGACAACTTCGGGCGGGGCGGGTCCATCGACCTCCTGGCAGAGGCCATCATCGAGGTGCTCGGCGTTGAGCTGCGCGTGCAAGGTGTCACCGCCGACGACAACACCGCCGAGCAGGGTCAGCGCCAGGCGGGTGCGCCTGCCGCCAGCCGTGTCGAAGAACGCCCACCCACACCACAACCGGAGCCCGAACCGGAGCCGGACTACGCCAATCTTTCGGCCGACGACGAAGTATTCGACGGCTCCCACAACGCCGCCGAGCTGCTCGGCAACGAGTTCGGGGCGGAGATCATCTCCGTGGAGGAAGGCACTCCGCCTCAATACTGATCCGCCGTCGAACCTCATACACTTGGCCCTAGCCCCACGAAAGGAAAGCACATGTTCGGTGAAGGCTTTGACATGAACGCCCTGATGCAACAGGCGCAGCAGCTGCAAGAAGATATGGCCAAGACGCAGGAAGAAATGGCGTCGCGCAGCTTCACCGCATCCGCTGGCGGAGACCTCGTCTCGGTCACCCTCAATGGGCAAGGCATCATGACGGGCATCGAGATCAAGTCAGAAGCCGCCGACGACATCGAGACGCTGCAAGACCTGATTATCGCGGCATTCCGTTCCGCGAAGGTTGAGGCAGACCAGGCGCTCGTGGAAGCCATGCCGCAGGTTCCCGGGCTGGGGATGTAGTTGTACGAAGGTCCCGTTCAAAACCTCATCGACGAGCTGAGCAGGCTGCCGGGAGTCGGTCCCCGCAGTGCGCAACGCATCGCGTTCCACCTGCTCGATGCTCCCGAAGAGGACGTATTCAAGCTGGCTGAAACCCTGCAGCAGGTGAAACAGCACGCCCGCTTTTGTGAGGTGTGCTTCAACGTCTCGCAGGAAGACCGGTGTCGAGTCTGCCGAGACCCGCGACGTGACCGCTCACTGCTGTGCGTCGTCGAGGAATCCAAAGATGTGGTGGCCATCGAACGCACCAACGAGTT
The DNA here is from genome assembly GCF_947286155.1 of uncultured Tessaracoccus sp. GTDB lineage: Bacteria > Actinomycetota > Actinomycetes > Propionibacteriales > Propionibacteriaceae > Arachnia. The sequence continues at coordinate 40,128 of NZ_CAMYPD010000022.1, read as the reverse complement.
CCGTGGCCTCTATCACGTGCTCGGCGGATCCATTTCCCCCATCGACGGGCGTGGCCCAGGCGATCTCCACACCAGGGAGCTATTCACGCGCCTCGCAGACGGCGAGATCCAAGAGGTGATCCTGGCCACCGATCCCGACACCCAGGGTGAGGCCACAGCGTCGTATCTCTCGCGCATGTTGCGCGACTTCGGTGTTCGTGTCACACGCCCAGCCAGTGGGCTTCCTGTTGGTGGCGACTTGGAATACGCCGACCAGGTCACGCTCGGGCGCGCATTCTCGGGGCGCCGTTCCATGTTCTCCGACGTCCCCTAACATGCACCCCGACGAACGCTCAAGAGGTGATGATGTGAGTGACGTGGCGTACCGCACCGTGGAGTCACCCGTCGGAGCGCTCTTGCTCGCCGCCACGGATGCGGGGCTGGTGAGAGTCGCCTTCGAGTACGAGGGATTCGAGGCAGTGGTGGAGCAGCTTTCGACGCGCCTCCGCGCCCGTGCGCGCCAGAGCAACAGCCGCCTCGACGGAGTGTCTCGCGAGCTCGAGTGCTACTTCGCGGGCCAGCTTCGCGCGTTCACGGTGCCCGTCGATCACGCACTCTCGTCGGGCTTCCGACGCAAGGTGCTGCGACGACTCCCGCGCATTCCCTACGGAAGCTCGGCCTCGTACCAGGATGTGGCACGGTTGGCGGGGAGTCCGCGCGCGGCGAGAGCCGTCGGCACCGCCTGCGCCACCAACCCGGTGCCCATCATCGTCCCTTGCCACCGCGTGCTCCGCAGCGACGGAACCCTCGGCGGGTACAGCGGGGGCCTCGACGTGAAACGCTTTCTGCTTGCGCTCGAACAGCCGGACGGTGCCAGCTACGCCGCGAGCTAGTCGCTGCGGCGATGCGGGTCAGCCCAGCCAGCACAGATCCCGCTGCGCCGGTGGTCGCGGCACTTCGCGATGGATGGGTACCATGAGCGCTGCCCAGCAAGGCTGTTGAACAAGAACGTAGCGCACCAGGCGTTGGCCCGTGCCCCTGAGGTAGCGGCTGACGAACGTGTGAAACACGGTGCACATCATGTCCGGGGACGTTGCAGCAAGAAGATCCCCGATAACATCGGCAGGGTCGACAATATGAGGAGCGGTCTTCGAGAAATGCGTGAGAGATACACTCGAAGCTCACGCGGTGACTGCCTGATGCTCCAATGCCAACCATCACGGCTTCACCAGCATGAGGGACGCAACGCAAGGAGATGGTGAGACCAATGCTGAAACTCGAAGATTTTCCTCGTGACTTGCAGGACCAGATTGGTGCTGTCCGTGAAACGGTGGCGAGGTTGCATGCTGAGCTGCCTCGATGGGAGCTTGTCGTGTGGACTGCAGGAAATGTCTCCCAGCGTATTCGTTGCGCGGATGTGATCGGTGAAGATCTGCTGGTGATTAAGCCGTCAGGGGTCTCGTACGACGAACTCGCTCCCGAGAAGATGGTGGTCTGCACGCTCGATGGCAAGAAGATTGACGACGGAACGGCAGACAGGCTGAAACCATCGAGTGACACTGCCGCCCACGCGTACGTGTACGCACAAATGGAAGATGTGGGAGGTGTGGTTCACACGCATTCCACGTATGCGACGGCGTGGGCCGCACGTGGTGAAGCTATTCCTTGCGTGCTCACGATGATGGGCGATGAGTTTGGTGGCGAGATCCCGGTTGGCCCGTTTGCGCTCATTGGGGACGACTCCATTGGTCGAGGCATCGTCGAAACGTTGCAAGGATCCCGCAGCCGTGCTGTACTCATGCAAAATCACGGGCCGTTCACTATCGGAACAGATGCGCGCGATGCGGTCAAGGCAGCTGTGATGTGTGAAGAAGTTGCTCGAACGGTGCACATCTCCCGCCAGCTCGGCGATCCGATTCCCATTGAACAAAATCTCATTGATTCGCTATTTGATCGATACCAGAACGTGTATGGGCAACAGTAAAGACAGTTCGACGGCGCAGTCATCTTTTGAAGGTGCGAAGATTTTGTTCTATACCGGCACGTAGGACCTTCGCCGAAGGTAGCTGCCCGAGCGCCGAGGGTCAGCCGAAGCAGACCGGCACGGGCCTGGCCAGCTCATCAAGAACCCCATCGACATGATGACGAGTGGGCTCAAGCGCGGAGCGCGCCCACTCGCTAAACGGTTGTGGGTATTCATCGACGCGTCGCAAGCTCGGCGTGTTGCTGATGATGGTGACCCGCCTCGTCGAGCTGTTTCGCCTCGACGAGGCGGGTTAAACCTGCTCAGAGCAGTTCTTCCTGCACCTGTTTGCGCAGCACCTTGCCCAGCATGGAGCGGGGGAGCTCGTCGACGATGCGCATGTCGCGTGGCACCTTGTAGGCCGCCAGCGACTGCTTGCAGAACTGCCGCAGCTCCTCCAATGACGGTGCCTGCTCGCCGTCGGCGATCGTGATGACCGCGACGACATCCTCACCCCCGCCAGAATTCTTTCGCCCGACGACGGCCGCGTCGGTGATGGCGTCGTGAGTGCGCAGTACCCGCTCAACCTCGCTGGGGGAGACGTTGAACCCGCCGGTGATGATGAGCTCCTTCACCCGGTCAACGATGGTGGTGAACAGGTCTTCATCCTGGACAACCACGTCGCCGGTACGCAGCCAACCGCCCGGCAGCAGCATCTTGGCGGTCTCCTCCGGATTCTCCCAGTAGCCCTGGAATACCTGCGGGCCGCGGATGAGCAGCTCGCCCGATTCGCCGATGGCGACCTCCTCGTCCAGATGATCTGGGCGCACCACCTTCATCTCGGTGGATGGGAACGGGATGCCGATGGTGCCGGTGCGCCTGGTCGGCGCGAACGGGTTGCCGAGCGCGACGGGCGACGACTCCGTGAGCCCGTAGCCCTCGACGAGCAGCCCTCCGGAGACGGATTCCCAGTCGGCGACGATCTCGTCGGTGAGCGCCATCGCGCCGGAGATGCAGAACTTCGCCGACGAGATGTCGACGCCGCGCTCGCGCGCCGTCGCTGCCGTCTTCTGGTAAATCGGCGGTACGGCGCAGTACACCGTCGCCGGCGATTTCTTCCACGCCTTCAGCACCATGTCGATATCGAACTTGGGGAACAGCACGATGCGCATCTGCTTGTAGATGCCGAACGTGAGGTACAGCGTCATGCCGAACGCGTGGAACATGGGCAGCAGCGCGTAGCTCGTCTCGCGCCCCACCTTCGCGTCGTGCATCCACGCCGCCCCCTGTAACGCGTTGCAGTACAGATTCCGGTGAGTGAGCATCGCGCCCTTCGGCGTGCCCGTGGTGCCCGACGTGTACTGGATCACCGCGAGGTCGTCGAGCTCGGGGCGGCCATGCTCGGGGTTGATAGGGGGCGCGGATAGGAGATCTTTCCAGGTCAGCGCGCCTGGCGCTTTCTTGTGCAGTGACGCGCGGGCGGCGCGCAATTTGCGCAGCGGCAGATGTAGGGCAAAGCGCATCGGCTTGGGCATCTCGTCGAGCAGATTCACGGCGATGATGCGACGAACGCCCAGGTCACGCGGCAGATCGTCGACCTTCTCGACGGCGACGTCCCAAGCGATGATGACCTCCGCACGATGGTCTTCGAACATGTGTCGCAGCTCGCGGGCGGTGTACAGGGGGTTGTGCTCGACGACGACCCCACCCACGCGCAGCACGGCGTAGAACGCCACGACGTGCTGCGGACAGTTGGGCAGCACGAGGCCGACGCGGTCGCCGGGCTTCACACCCAGCCGGCGCAGGCCCTCCGCGGCGCGGGCGATCTCGTCGCCCAGCTGCGCGTACGTCGTCTCATGGCCGAAGAACTCCATCGCGACGGCGTCTCCCGCCTGCCGCACCGATTCCTCACACATCTCGACGAGCGAGGTGCGGGGCATCTCGATCTCGGCCGGCACCCCGGCCTGGTAGTGCTGAACCCAAGGATGCACAGTGCTCATGCGCCCCAGAATACCGCCCGTACTTGGGGCTTCGCCCCGCCGGGCCGCCACACCTCCTGGAGACGTGTTCGGCTCAACGTCGCTTGGGTGAGCTCAGGGCAGGGGTGAGCATGAGTCCCAGGAACGAGGCGAGGGGGAGCACGATCAAACCCCAGCGCATCCCCACAAGCTCAATCGCGGTGCCGACGAGCGGCGGCCCGACGAGGAACCCCACCCTCGCGACGCTGGTGACGATGGTGAGTCCGGTGCCCTGCGGGAGCCCTGGCATTTGGTCGCCGGCGTGCATGGCTGCGGGGAACGCCGTCGCGATGCCCCAGCCCGCAAGCGCAAACCCGATGAGGGCGAGGGCAGGCGACGGGAAACACACCGCCGCGCCCAGCCCCACCGTCGCGAGCAGCATCCCCAACGTGATGGTGAAGCGTTGGCCGAGGCGATCCACGACGGCGTCGCCGACGAAGCGCGCCACCATCTGGGTGCCCTGGAGCGCGACGAACGCCATGCCCCACAAGAATGGGTCGAGGTGAGGGAACATTCGCTGCATGTAGATCGGGCTCCACGAACCAGACGCGTCCTCGAGGACGCCGGCGCAGCCAGCCAGCAGGCCCAGCGCAACGAGGCGCAGCAGGAGCGACGTCGGAATGAACCGGCGCTGCTGTTCTTCTTCAGTTTGTTCGGGCACGGGGTCCGGGCCGTCGAGCATCCACCGCCTGGCCAGGAGCGCGAGCGAGCCAAACACGAGACTCCCGACGAGGCACTGCAGCCAGATGTCGACCCGCGCCTGTGCGCACGCGGACCCGATGACACCGCCCGTGACAGCACCGACCGACCACCAGGCATGGAAGCCGTTGAAGATTGAGCGCCCGTACCGCTGCTGCACACGCAAGCCGTGGGCATTCATAGCGATGTCCGTGACGGAGTCTGCCGACATCATCAACACCACCCCGGCGGCGAACACGGCAGCGTTGGGTGCGTTGCCCAGAATGTTGAGGCAGAGAATCCCGAACGTCTGGAACATCACTGCGACGCCGGCCGACTGGAATCGTCGCATCAGCTTCGCAGTGAACATGCCCAGCATGAGGCCTGCGATCGGCCCCAGTGCGATGATGAACCCCCACACCCAGTCGCGAATCTCGAGCGACTCCTTGATCTCGGGGAAGCGTGGCAGCAGCGTCGACCACGCGACGCCGTTCAGCACGAAACACAGCGTGACGCCCCAGCGGGCGCGCCGGACCTCAGTACTCACAGCAGTGCAATCACCTTTCGCGGATCCGGATTGATGTAGACCTCGTCGTCGACGAGCACCACCGGGTAGACGCCGTCGCCAAGGCTCTTGGCGCGCTGCTCGGCCTCTGAATCCTGCCAGACGTTGATCCACATGAATCGCTTGCCGTGCTTTCCGAGCCCGCCGCGCAGCCGCGTCGAGAAGATATCGGCCGGGCGCCAATAGATGATCAGCCGGCGCTCGTCAGCGGGCAGGGCGCGCACGTCGCGTTCTTTGCGGGAGATGCCGCCGTACCAGGGGGAGAGCCAATAGGCGACGAGCAACAGCCCCACCGCCACCATGACGAGGGCGGGCGTCCATCCTGTTTGCGCGAGCGCCCAGACGAGCACAGCGCTGCCCGCGAGCCAGATCAACCACATGAAGCGTGCCACCTGCGTAATCGTCGCAGAACGTAGAGAGCACGGCAAAGCTAACCCGATATCCACACGCGTTTGCTGAAACCGGCCAAAATCGCCCGTTTCGGGAAACGCGTGTGGATATCGGGTTAGGTATCGGCTGCGCCAAGCTCGGCGGGCGCCGCCCTAGAGTAGGCGCATGGATGTGAGCGAGCTGTTGGCGGTGGAGCTACGCGACGCCCTGCGCCGCCGCGAGCTCAGCAGCGAGGAAGTAACGCGACATTTCCTGGACCGCATCGCCGACGACCACACCAACGCGTTCACCCTCGTCACGCCCGAGCTAGCGCTGGCTCGCGCCCGGGAATTGGATGCCCGCGAACCGGTGGGCGTCATCCACGGCATGCCGCTGGCCGACAAAGACCTGCACCAGCGGGCGGGTACCGTCACCACGTATGGTTCGCGCGCGTTTCGAGGCTTCGTTGCCGAGCGCAGCGATCCGCTGACGATGCAGTTCGATTACGCTGGCGCAGTCTCGCTGGGGAAAACGGCCACGCCTGAGTTCGGGTTCGCTGGCTACACATCGAGCGAACTCCATGGCGACACCACCATCCCCGAGCATCCAGGGCTGGGGGCTGGGGGTTCGAGCGGTGGGGCTGCTGCGGCGGTGAAGGCCCGACTGCTGCCCTTCGCGCCCGGCTCGGATGCGGGCGGGTCCGTGCGGATTCCCGCGGCGGCGTGTGGCGTCGTCGGGCTCAAGCCTTCGCGTGGGCGAGTGCCGGCGATGGACGGGCAGGGCTCGCTTGGGCAGCTGGCGGTGGCCGGAACGCTGGCGCGCAGCGTGGCCGACGCTGCCCTCCTCTTCGACGCGCTGATCGAGCGCCGAGATGGCCGGACGCTCCACCACACCACGCTCCGCTGTCCGGAACTCGACGGTGGCTCGCTGCTTGCGGCCACCCACCCTGGCCGCAGGCGCCGCGTCGGGGTGCTGCACGGGCTCACGCCGTGGGAGGGCGTGGCTGCCACGCCGGCCTCTGCCGAAGCCAGCGCCGCAATGGAGCGTGCGGCGACGCTCCTGAGCGACGCGGGGCACGCCGTCGAAGATGTGGCCGGGCCAGCGCTCCCAGGGTTCGCGCAGGCGTTCCAGACCCTGTGGCACGCGAACGCGGCGGGGTTGGGGCTCACCGACGAGCAGGTGTCGCAGTTGGAGCCGCTCACGCGCGGCTTCGTCGAGGCGGGGCGACGGGTTAGCGCGCAGGAGATCGTGGATGCGGTGCGCACGCTGCATCACCACGAGCAAGCCATCGTCGATGCGTTCGATCCGTTCGACGCGGTGCTCACCCCGACGACGGCACTCACCCCGCGACCGGTCGGCTGGTTCGGCGATGACCCCGAGGTCAACTTCCGTCGCCAGTGCGAGTATTCGCCGCACGGGGCTGTGGTGAACGTCGCGGGACTGCCGTCGCTCTCGCTGCCGACGCTGTCACTCGCCGACGGGCTTTCCATGAGCGTGCAACTCATCGGCCGGCCGGGAGAGGAACCGACGCTGGTGCAGCTCGGCGTGGAGCTCGAAGGGATGGCGGCTGTTCCCATCTAGTATATACTTCCTGTATATACATCGAGGAGGAACGATGACGCCCCGCACGACCACCGTCTTCAAGTCCGGCAACTCGCAGGCCGTGCGCATCCCGAAGGACCTGGCGTTCTCAACGGACAAGGTCACCATCGAAGTCGACGGCGACGCGCTCATCTTGCGCCCCAAACCCCTCACCATGCAGGAATTCCTCGACGGTCTGCCGCGGCACCCAGGAGCCTTCGAGAACTTTCCGGACTTCGAGGACGAGATCGATGAGGAGCCGGTGCCGCAATGGTGACGTACCTGCTCGATACGAGTATCTGGATTGAACTCCTGCGAGGGAACGAATCAGTCGTACAACGGATGCAGCGCTGCTCACCTCAGACGATCAGGCTATCTCCCATCGTCCAGGGGGAGCTGGAGACGGGGCGGCAGCTGTCGCAGTCCGCTGACCAAGCGGAGATGCTGGAGTGGGTGTATCACTCCTTTCCCCGCAATGCCTTCGGGGATACCGTGGCGCGTCAGTGTGGCGTCGTGCGCGCCCAGCTCCGCCGCGCAGGTACGCCAATCGGGGTGAACGACACCTGGATTGCGGCAGAGGCCCTCGCACATGGGCAGACCGTCGTCACCGCGAACGAGCGCGACTTTCGCCGAGTGCCGGGGCTCAACGTCGAGAATTGGATGGTCTGACGCCACGGCGGCGCAGAATTGTCAGTGGCCACAGATAAGGTTGGGACATGCAGTTTGACGTGGTGGATCTCATCCGAACCAAGCGCGACGGTGGAGCGCTCGGCCCCGAGGAAATTGATTGGGTGATCGACGCGTACACGCGCGGCGCGGTCGGCGACGAGCAGATGGCCGCACTTGCCATGGCCATTTTCCTGCGCGGCATGACGCGGGAAGAAATTGCCCGCTGGACGCAGGCCATGATCGCATCCGGCGAGCGAATGAGCTTCTCGTCGCTCACCAAACCCACATCTGACAAGCACTCCACGGGCGGTGTCGGAGACAAAATCACGCTGCCGCTCGCTCCGCTCGTCGCGGTCTTCGACGTCGCGGTGCCGCAGCTGTCAGGCCGTGGGCTCGGGCACACCGGCGGCACCCTCGACAAACTCGAAGCCATCCCGGGCTGGCGTGCCGCGCTCAGCAACGACGAGATGCTCCGGCAACTCGACGACATCGGCGCCGTGATTTGCGCAGCGGGCTCAGGGTTGGCGCCCGCCGACAAGAAGCTCTACGCACTCCGCGACATCACCGGCACCGTCGACACCATCCCACTCATCGCCAGCTCCATCATGAGCAAGAAGATCGCCGAGGGCACCAGCGCGCTCGTGCTCGACGTCAAGGTGGGTTCCGGAGCCTTCATGCGCACACTCGACGAGGCCCGCGAGCTCGCGCGCACCATGGTTGATCTCGGCACCGACGCCGGCGTCCACACCGTCGCACTGCTCACCAACATGAACACCCCGCTCGGCCTCACCGCCGGTAATGCGCTCGAGGTGCGCGAGGCCGTCGAAGTCCTCGCAGGAGGGGGCCCCGCCGACGTCGTTGAACTCACCTGCACCCTCGCTCGAGAGATGCTCGCTGCGCACGGGAAGTCCGACGTCGACGTCGAGGCTGCGCTGAGTGATGGCCGCGCCATGGATGTGTGGCGACGCATGATCGCCGCCCAAGATGGCGATCCCGACGCGCCGCTCCCCGTGGCGAAGCACCAAGAGGTGGTGCACGCAGCTGAGTCGGGATACGTCACCAAGATGGATGCGTGGGACGTCGGCATCGCTGCGTGGCGGTTGGGTGCCGGCCGCGCACGTAAGGACGATCCAGTGCAGGCCGTGGCCGGTGTTGAGCTCCATGCCAAACCCGGCGACCACGTCGAGGCCGGTCAGCCGCTGATGACGCTGCACACCGATACCCCCGAACGCTTCGAGCGCGCACTCGCGGCGCTGGAGGGTGCCGTCGGGTATGCCGCGGAGGCGCCAGAGGTGCCAGGTATCGTGCTCGGCAGAATCGCAGGGAAGGACGCGGCATGAGGGTACGAATCGGGGTAGCCGTCGCCTTGGTGTGCGCGCTGACGGCTTGTGCTCCTGGTCCAGGCAGCAACGCCGAGCAAACGCCTCCTCCGGCGGCGCCGTCGGCGAGCGAGTCGGAAGAGCCCGCCGAGGAACCAACGCCGGAGCCGGAGCCGTCCGAGGCGACGCCCGCGGAGGAGACGTCGGCGCCGAGTGAATCCCCTGCGGAGCCGTCTCCGAGCGAATCCACGACGAGTAGCGCGCCGGCTCCGAAATCTGGGTGGAGTGTGCTCGACACGAAGCTGTCCAGCGCTAGCGAGGTCGACGCGCTGCCCGTGAGTGCTGAGATCGCCCACTATCTCAAGAGCAGGCTGGGAGAGCCGTGTGAGCTTGAAATGACACTGTTCGCCGCCCACTCCGACGGCTACCTGGTGGCCGACGAGACGGGCATTTGCGACGGTGCCGCGCTGTTCGTCTATGGCCCGAACGACGGTGATATCGAAGAGCTTGTCGAGTTCACTGCAGTGCCCGCGTGTTCCGAGTTCGAGAAGGCCGGGGTGCCCAAGGGCGTGCCCACGTCGAAGCTGTTCCCCGACGGGCTGGCCTGCTCGACGGGCTCGGGTACGGAGCGCTATTGATGCGTCGCAGCGCATTGGTAGGAGCCGCCTTGCTGCTGGTGGGCTGTGCTGGTGGGGAGCCGTCGTCACCGCCCACCCCTGACGCTTCCCCCTCATCCGGCGCCCCCTCCGCGGCTTCGTCTGCGCCATCCACTCCCGACGCAACGCCAGTCGAGACGCCGTCCGTGGAGGGAAGCTGGCGTACTCTCGACGCGACGTCGATGCTCACCGACGAGGAGATCGACGCCGTCGATGTGCCCGCGAGTTTGAGGACGTATCTGAAAGAGACGGTGCTCGACGTCGTCACCGCGAATGAGGGCGAGGAAGGCGCCGACGACTGCCCCGTGGAAACCTCCGTGGTGGGGTATCACCCGGCTGGCTTCGCCGTCGTGAGCATCATCGGTTGTGGTCCGGAGGAGAGCACTGGGATCGTTGCGCAGGAAGGCGACGGGTGGGTTCCGGCTGTGCTCACCGCTCCTGATACGCCTGCTTGCCAGGAGCTCGCCGACGCCGTCGTCCCCGCGCAAGTTCCCTACCTGAATGGGGAAGGCTTGCGTTGCGAAGACAACGACGGCAGCGTGCGTTTCTGGTAGCCGTCGCGATTATTCGGTATCCCGCAAGATCTGGCTGAGCTCTCGATGTGCAGCATCGTCGAGCGAGATTGCTTGACCGTCGATCCAACCCACCTGCGAGAGCAGCCTTCCGCTGGAGCTCAACCACACGCCATCGGCGGCGAGGAGGTCGCTCGGTGTGAGGCGCTCGACGGTGGCATCCCATCCGTGCTGCTGTGCAGCGCGGAAGAGGACGCGCTGTGTGGTGCCGGGCAAGATACCGACGTCGGTCGGAGGAGTGATGAGCGTTCGGCCCCGCTTGATGAATACGCTGGCGGTTGGCGCTTCGAGAACGAAGTCGTCGGTGGTGGTGAAGATCACGTCGTCAGCTCCGCGACGCCGGGCCTCGCGCAACGCCGCCATATTGGTGGCGTAGCTGAGGGTCTTGGCGCCGAGCAGTAGCCACGGCGACGCATGGGCCGTCGTGGACGAGAAGCCGCGGCTGAGCAGCGCGACGCGGATGGGATGTTCGGGCCGAAGCGCTGCCGGGAGTGGGGTGACCACCACCCATGCGTAGCCGTCGGGGTTTTCGGGTGCATAGCCTCGCATGACGAAGAGCTTGACCATCGCCTCATGGGGGATCATGCCCTCGAGGGGTTCGTAGCGCCAGGCGCTCAGCGCGGTGTCGACTGCGGTGCGCCAGTGCTCGTCGGCAGGTACGTCGATGTCGGTGATAGTGCCGGAGCGGCGCAGCCTCCACAGATGCTCGCCCATCTTCTTCACACGATCGCCATCGAACAGCATGGTCTCGAAGATGCCATCGCCGCGGGCGATGCCTTGCGCGCGAGGGGAGAAGTGCGGTGCGTCGGCATCGACGAGTACGCCTTCGGGATGTTGAGGGGTGAGTAACACGAGCACGTCCATGGCGCTGAGCGTAGCGCGCCCGGGATAATAGGTTGCCTGTGGGGTTTCGATACGTCCGCTTCGCGGGCTACTCAACCACCGGGACGGGCGGGCACCCGCTACTCGACCACCTCGCTCGCCCCCACCCACAGACGATTGAGCCGCGGGCGCAGCCCGCGAGTCGAAATCATCCAGGAAGACCTTCAGTGGCAGATTTGCGCCCAAACACGGACCACAATCTGCCACCTAGCAGACGCGGTTTCGATACGCCCGCTTCGCGGGCTACTCAACCACCGGCTCGGAGCGAACTACTCAACCAACGGCGCTGAGCGGCTACTCCACCAACGGCGCTGTGGGTTTGATTCATAGAACTTCGATTGGTCGGGGTGACAGGATTTGAACCTGCGGCCTCGTCGTCCCGAACGACGCGCGCTACCAAACTGCGCCACACCCCGGCGGCAAATGAGCCGACGATCAGCATAGCGCAGTTGCCGGCGGTGGTGCCAAATGCCGGTCAACCCCGCGGTGCCAACGTCACGAGGCTTGCCTCCGGGCGACAGGCGAAGCGGATCGGCGCAAAAGGTGAGGTGCCAAGCCCTGCGGAGACGTGCAGGTGGGCCGTCTGTCCGTCGACGGTGTGCGTGCTCGCGCCGCGCACGCGGCCAGGCTCGAGGTCGCAATTCGTGGTGAGCGCTCCGTAGCCAGGCACGCACACCTGCCCGCCATGCGTGTGGCCGGCGAAAATGGCAGCGACGCCGTCGGACGTCATAGCATCGAGCAACCGTAGGTAGGGGGCGTGCGTGACACCAATGGCGAGGTCGACGTCGGGTGCAGGCGTACCGGCCACAGCGGTGTAGTCATCGCGGTCATGGTGGGCGTCGTCGGTGCCACGAAACTCGACGGTCAACCCGCGCAGCTGCAGGGTATGGCGGCGATGCGTGAGATCCACCCAACCGAGTGACTCCAGAGCTTCGCGCAGTTCACCGGTGGGCAGCGAGGGCACGACGTCGTCGGGGGTGGCTGTAGATCTTCCGGTGGTGACATAGCGGAGGGGATTCTTGAAACGGGGCGCCTGGTAGTCGTTGGACCCGAATACGAACACGCCGGGCACACCGCGCAGCCCGTCGAGGGCTTCGCGCAAGGGGCCGATGGCTGATGCGCTGCTGATGTTGTCGCCAGTGTCGATGACGAGGTCGGGGTTGAGCGACGCCAATCCGCGAACGAAGCGCAACTTGTCGCGCTGGCGGGGCAGCAAGTGTAGATCGGAGATGTGCAGCACCTTGATGTTCTCGCTGCCCGGCGGCAACACAGGCAGGCTGGCCCGTCGCAGCGTGAACAAGTGCGCTTCTGCGAGAGCCCAACCGAACGCAGTGGCGCCGGCACCGACCAGGGCGCCGGCGCATTTCACTGCAGCGTGCACTATCCGCCACCTTCACTCGGAGCCGGTGGCACAGGCGCCGGCTGCTGCTGATTGTCGTTGGGAGGCGGAGCCGGCTGCGTGTCGGGCTTGTCGGGTTGGGTCGGCTGAGGTTTCGGCTCTGGCTTGGGCTTAGGTTTCGGCTCCGGCTTGGGCTTAGGTTTCGGCGCCGGGCGGGGGCCTGCGGAGATGCGCAAGGAAATCGTCGAGTAGACGGGGGCTTCCTTCGACGGGGAAGCGCCAAGGAAGGTGCCCGAACGGTGCGACGAGTAGACGCTCAACCGCTGCGTACTGAACCCGGCGGCTTCAATCGTCCTCTTCGCCTCGTCGTAGCCCATACCTGAGACGTCCGGCACGGGTACCTTCTTGCCTTCCTTCACCTTCTCGCCCGGTTCGACGAACTTCGTCTTCGGTTTGTCTTTGAGCGCGGCAGTCATGGCCGCGCGCCAAATCTGGCCGGCGTCGCCACCACCCGTACCGCGGAGGTACTGGCCGTTATGCATCCTGAAGCCGGTCAGCGATTTGCGGCGCTGCTCCTTGGGGAAACCGCTGTCGACCGCGAGCATGCCGACGCCCGCCATCTCGGGCGTGTACCCGGCAAACCAAACTGCCGCGGCGCTCTGCGTCGTACCCGTTTTGCCAGCCTGCGGCCGGCCATCCCTCAGGGCTGCTGGGCGACCAGTACCGTTGGTCATCACGTTCGACAGCATCTTGCTCATCGCATCCGCGACGCCTTCATCCATCACGCGCTCGCAGTTCCCATCGGGCACCGGAATCTCGGCACCACTCGCGGTCTTGATCGACTTGAGGATACGGGGCTTGCAGTGGACACCGCGGTTCGCGAACGTCGCGTACCCTTCGGCCATCGCCAGGGGAGTGACATAGCTCGTGCCGAGCACCCACGACGGGTAGTACGACTCCTGCTCCTTCATGTCGACGCCATCAGCGCGCACCACGCCCGACTTCTGCGCCATCTCAATAGCGGGGCAGTTGCCCATCGCCTGCGTGAGGCGGAGGAAATAGGTGTTGACGGAGTTCCTCAACGCCTCGGTCATTGTGATGTTGCCGTAGCCGCGTCGCCCGAGGTTGCTCGGCGTGTAATTTTTGTCGACAATCGAAGTGCCATCGCAGCCCTTCCACCGAGTGCCGGCGAGATCGGTGAGGGTGCCGGGCGCGTTGATCGTGTGCGTCATCGACATACCGCCCTGCAGCGCGGCGGCCGAGGCGAACACTTTCATCGTCGAACCCGACTGGAAGCCTTCCGCGCCGCCCATCGCCTGGGTGACGTTGTAGTTGTAATACGTCTCGCCCTTAGCCCTGTCATCGCCCATCACCGGGCGGCTCTGCGCCATCGCGACGATGAGGCCGGTCTTCGGCTCCAACAACACGGTGTTCGCGAGGATGGGGTCGGTCGGAGCGATCATGTCCGCCACAGCCTTCTCCGCCGCATCCTGCGCGGCGGGGTTGATCAGCGTCTGGATCGTGAGGCCGCCGCGGCGCAACGTGTTGCGTCGCTCTTCTCGAGTGTCGCCCAGGCCTTCCACCTGGCCGCTGAGCAGCGTGTGTGTCACGTAATCGCATAGGAACGGGTACTTCGACGTGATGCAGCCGTTCGGGGTGCGTGTGACCTTCTTCTGGTCGAAGCCCGTCTTCTTCGCCTCATCGGCTTCAGCCTGTGTCACATACCCTTCGTCGGCGAGACGCTGGAGCACCACATTGCGACGCTGCAAGGCCTTCTGCTCGTTCCTCACTGGGTTTAGTCCGACGGGGTTCTGTACCAGGCCAGCGAGCAAGGCGCTCTGAGGGAGGTTGAGATCCTTCGCAGGGATGCCGAAGTACTGCTGCGCGGCGGCCTCGACGCCGTAGGCGCCGTTGCCGTAGTAAGCGATGTTGAGGTATCGCTCGAGGATCTCGTCTTTTGTGAGCTTTTCTTCGACGGCGAAGGCGTAGCGTGCCTCGTGAATCTTGCGCTCGATCGACACCTCGACGGCTTCCTTCGCCGCTTGCGGGTCGTTGCTGTACTTCGCCTGTTCGACACGCACGAGCTTCACGTACTGCTGGGTGAGCGTCGAAGCACCCTGGGTGTCGCCTGAAATCGTCTTGAAGAACGCTCGAACCATGCCCTCAGGGTCTACAGCACCGTGCTCGTAGAAGCGGTGATCTTCAATAGCGATCTGCGCCTGCTGCATCAGGGGCGAGATCTCATCGAGCGGTTTGTAGATGCGGTTCTCCTCGAAGAACGTGGAGAGCACCTCGCCATTCGCCATCAGGATTCGAGAACGCTGCGACTGCGGTGGGGTTTCGAACTCGGCGGGCAGGTACTCCAACGACTGCTTGGCGACCTTCGTCGCTCCACTTGCCATCGCGACGAACGGCACCGCCACTCCGCTCAGCAGCACGCCGGCAAGCAGGCTGACTGCCAGGAACATGAAGAGGGCATACGCCTTCTCGCTCAATTTCGCCGATTTCATGGCGTCCAGTCTACGGGACGCTCGAAATAAACCCCGCATTTCCACATTGGTGAGCTTTTCGCAGCCCACTGGCGCTTCCGTTACCTCGTCGTGACCTGGTAAGGTTCAAGACACCGGACAACCTGCGCAAAGGAGGGCAGAGCATGTCTCTTGCAGAAGTGAGTGAATGGACGCTTCGAGCCAACTGCCGTGATCTAGCCGATGCACTGTTTCCCGAGGGCAAAGACCAAAAGCGTGCCCGAGTTGTGTGCCGAGATTGCCCCGTCCGGTCGGAATGCCTCGCGGAGGCGCTCGACAACCGTATCGAATGGGGAGTGTGGGGAGGCATGACTGAGCGTGAGCGTCGCGCGCTGCTGCGCGCCCGCCCTGACATCACCGATTGGCATGCCGTGCTCTGTCGCTAGTCGGCATGGTTGCCCTGGCTGGCTAGGCTGATTGCCATGACGAAATGGGAGTACTTCACTGCACCGATCCTGTCGCACGTCGCGCAGCAGATCCTCAACAACTTCGGTTCCGAAGGCTGGGAGCTCGTGACCCTCGCGCCCGGACCAAACCCCGACACCCTCGTCGGCTACTTCAAGCGCCCACTCGAGAGCTAATCGATGGAGTCCGCGGCGCGCGTCGCGGACCAGCTCGCTGCGGCATACCCTGATGCTCGATGCGAGCTTGACTTCACGACGCCATTTGAGTTGCTCGTCGCAACGGTGTTGTCCGCGCAATCCACTGACGTGCGGGTGAACGCCGTCACGCCGGAGCTGTTCGCCGAGTTCCCCGACGCCGAGGCGCTGGCCGTCGCCAGCCCGGAACGGGTGGAGAGCATCATCCGTCCGGTGGGCATGTATCGCAACAAGGCGGCGGCCCTCGTCGGCCTTTCTCGGATGATCGTCGACGAGTATGCCGGCGCGGTTCCTGACATGCTCGAGCAGCTCGTCGCACTGCCAGGCGTGGGGCGCAAGACGGCGAACGTCGTGCTCGGCAACGCCTTCGACGTGCCGGGCATCACCTCCGATACGCACGTCATGCGCGTGAGTAACCGGCTCGGCTGGGTGGATTCACGCAACCCCGACGTCGTCGAACGGCGGCTCATGGAGTTGTTGCCCCGCGAGCGGTGGACCGCCATGTCGCACGTGCTCATCGCGCACGGTCGACGGGTGTGTCACGCCAGGCGCCCTGCATGCGGGGCGTGCCCCGTCGTCGATGTGTGCCCGAGTAACGATTGCGGCGAGCAAGACTCGGCAAACGCAGCGGCACTCGTAGTGCGGGGGACGAGCCGGTGAGGGCGCGGCTGGCAGCGCTCGTCGCGGCTGTGCTCTGCGTCGCCGGCTGCGCCTCGTCGGAACCCTCGCCCTCCTCGTCGCCTGTGTCGTCGAGCGATCTGCGCGCGTTGAGGGAACAGTACGGGATTCCCGATTGCCCGACGAGCGACGCCGATGCCGAACCCGTCAAAGGCGGTCTGCCGCGCACGGCGCTGCCCTGTCTGGGCTCCGACAAAGTCGTCAACCTCGCCGGGCTGCCTCGCGAGCCGATGGTCATCAACCTGTGGGCGCAGTGGTGCGCGCCGTGCCGGGAAGAGGCTCCCTTCCTTCGTGAAGCGGCCAGGAAACGCGACGACGTCGTCTTCCTCGGCATCAACTACAACGACCCGAAACCCGACTGGGCGCTCGAATTCGCCTCCGTCGTGCAGTGGCCATACCCGCACGTACAAGACATGGACAAGGAACTGCGTGCCGAACTGAACATGCCCGGCATCCCCATGACGCTGTTCGTCGACGCCGCAGGCCGCGTCGTGTACACGCACCCCGGTGTGCTGAAATCCAGCGCGCAGCTCGAACAGCTGATTACGGAGCATCTGTGACGTTTGCGACGCTGCGAGACGCACTCGTGAACCCGCAGCCGCTGCGCGCAGTCGACATGGACCGCCAGCCGCGCGGGAAACGCTCGGCCGCTGTCGTCATGTTGCTCAGCGACGAGCCCGATCCCCGCATCACGTTCGTGCGCAGAGCCTCGACGTTGCGCAACCACGCAGGCCAGGTGGCGCTGCCGGGCGGACGCATCGACCCGGGTGACGACGGCCCCGTCGATGCCGCGCTGCGTGAGGCGTGGGAAGAAGTGGGGCTGGAGCGTGAGACCGTCGACGTGCTCGGCCAGTTGCCTCCCGTGTGGGTGCCGAAATCGAATTTCGACGTCACCACCGTCGTCGTCACTTGGCCGGGCGGTGAGCTGCGCGCGATGGACCCAGGCGAGACCGCATCCGTGCACCAGTGCCCAGTGTCGGTGCTCACGTCGGCGACGGTGCGTCGCACATCGCTGCACCCGACGGGGTTCCGCGGGCCGGCATTCGTGCTGCCCGACGTGTTCATCTGGGGGCTCACCGCGCACCTCGTCGACTGGGTGCTGCGGTTGGGTGGCTGGGAAACGAACTGGGATCGAGACGATATCGTCCCGATCCCAGCTGAATACTTGCGTGACTAGGCGCTTTCCCCAGGCACCACGTTGAGATCGGGGTGCTTGGCGGGCATCGCCGGATCGTTCTTGCGGGCCCATCCATCGGAGATGGCGTTCAGCGTCGCCTTGAACTCGGCGATGGTGGCTTCAGGCGCCTTGACCTTCTTGAAATTGCCGATGCCGATGAGTGCGAAGATGCCGGCGAAGATGAGCGACACCACCGCGGCAATGAGGAACCCAAAGATAAGCGAGAGCGCCAGGCTGAGGCCCGTCAGCGTGAGGAGCCAGGTGAACAGCGCAGCAAGCGCAATGACGATCATCCACACCGCGTGGAGCGCGAAGCCGAGCGACACGGCGAACATGCCCGCGCCGACACCAGCCTTCTTCGCCGACGGTACGAGCTCGGCCTTGGCGAGTTCGGCTTCCTTGGACAGGAAGTCGCCCAGGTTCTCCCTGATGTCTTTCACGTTGTCAGCCATTTCGTTCCTTTCGTGTCCTCCTAGCCTATGCGCTCTCGGGCCAGGCGTCAGACCTTGATCGCCAATCCGTCGTCGGGAATGCGCACGGGGTTGGTGAGCTCGGCGTGGTCCACCCAAGCCCGCCAGCACAGGAGCTGGAAGGGAAGTTTCAAGTTTTCGCCGGGGCGCGCTGCGGAGTCGTAGAGCTCCATCACTTGCTCGATGAGGTGGTTGAGCTGCCGCTCCCCAAGTGAATGGGTCAGCGGTTGGCGCCGGACCATCGCCTGCATCGCATCTCTGGACAGCGGCTGCCATATACGGAATGCGCGCGTTTCGATCTCCGGGAAGTAGTGCGATTCGCGCAGCTGTTCGAGAGACTGATGGCCGTAGTCGCCGCGCATCGCCATCGGGTCGTAGCGACGCAGCAGCGCCGCCAGCCGACGCACCCACGGCACGGAATCGTCGCGGATGAGGTACGACGCGGAGAAGCAGCCGCCTTCCCGAAGCACGCGGGCGATCTGCGGCAGTGCCTGTTCGGCGTCGAGCGTGTGGAAGCTTTGGTGACTCAGCACCACCTCGAACTGGAATGGGTCGGTGGGGATCGCCTCGGCGCGCCCTCGGAGCGCGACGACGCCGGGAGCCCGTCGGTGATGTTCCACCACCTTCTCCGACGGCGAGAGCGCGAGGATGTGGTGGCCGCGGTTGCTGAGGCGCCCAGGCAGCGCGAGGTCGTTGCCGACGACGAGTCCGCGCACCCCGCTCCAGACGGCGAGCCAATCGAGTGCTTCAGGGGGAAACGTGCTCACAGAAACCTCCTCGCCCCAAGCCTAGCCGTGTGCGAAGTTATCCACAGATTCTCTGAGCCGTGCAAGTTTCGGGCGTGTCGCTGCCATAACAATAGGTATGAACGACTTTGCACCCGTCATAGTTCTCGCTCGTGATGTGTCCGTGCACGAGGCAGTGCAGGCGTCAGCGCTCGCGCTCGACGTGCCCGTGGATACGTTGCACGACACCGAAGAGATGCATCAGCGGTGGCGCGCTGCCCGCCTGCGGTTGGTCGCGCCCGAGATGGCGGCGCGTGCCGCGTCGCTCGATACGCGCACCGCAACGTATGTGGTCGGGCGAGATCCGGAGGCGCTGGTGAGTGCCTCTGCCGAGCTCGGCTGTCCGACGCTGATGCTGCCGCACGCGTCTGCGGAGTTGGCGAATCTGCTCGCGGAGGCGGCTGGTGGTCCGGTAACTCAGGCGTGGACGATCGCCGTGACGGGCGCCGTCGGCGGCATCGGCACTTCCACACTCGCCGTGGGGCTCGGGCAAGAGGCCGTCCGACGAGGAGCCCGCGCGGCGGTCGTCGAGTTGGTGCCCGGCGGCGGTGGGCTCGACCTGCTGGTGGGGAGGGAAACCCATGAAGGTGTGCGGTGGTCGGATCTCGCGCGCGCTCGCGGCGAGATCGGCGGGCTCGAGGCGCTGCTACCGTCCGTCGACGGCCTGCTGTTACTTGGCCTCGACCGCAACGATCCGGCATTTCCCGACCCACAAGCCGCGCACGCAGTGCTCACAGCGCTGCGTCGTGAGGTTGACGTCGTGGTGGTTGACGATCGCAGCGGTTTCGACCTTCGCGCGGAGGTGCAGCTGCTCGTGGTAGGCGCAGATGTGCGCAGTGTGGCCGCCGCTCGGATGCGCGCTGCCGCGGCGGCGAGTCCACCGTCGGGGTTGGTGGTGCGCTCGGGGCCTGGGCGACGGCTGGGCGTCGAGGCCATCGCCAACGCGCTGGGTGTGCCGCTGGCTGGGGCGCTGTCCGAAGATCGTGCGTTGCCGCGCCTTGCTGAGCTGGGGGAGCCGCCCCTGCGCGGGCCTGCGAGGAAGTTCCGACGCGACGTGGCGGCCATCTGGAATGAGGCCTTCCATGGCTGAGATTGCCAGCATTCGTGAACGTCTCGGTGCGCTGGGACGCAGTTATGGACCCAGCGACGTGGCGGCGGTCATGCGAAGCCTCGGCGAGGTGGTCACCGACGCCCGCGTGCTGACGGTGATGGACATGTTGCGACGCGACTCCATCGGCGCGGGCCCACTCGAGGAGCTGCTCAGCAAGCCTGGGGTGAGTGACGTCGTCGTTAACGGCCCCGCCGACGTGTTCGTCGACGCTGGGGCGGGGCTCGAGCGCGCGTCGGTTACTTTCCTCGACGATGAGCAGGTGCGTCGCTTGGCCATTCGACTCGCAGCGACGGCCGGCCGCAGACTCGACGATGCGCAGCCGTTCGTCGACGGAAGGCTCCCCGACGGTACACGCCTCCACGCCGTACTGGCACCCGTGGCGATGCCCGGAACATGCTTGTCACTACGTGTTCCCGCATCCCGTTCATTTTCGCTGGCAGACCTGGTGGCTACGGGTTCGATATCGCAGCGCGGAGCCAGCCTCCTGCGGGCCATGGTGCACCGGAAGCTGCCGTTCCTCGTCAGTGGCGGAACCGGCTCGGGCAAGACGACGCTGCTCGCCGCCTTGCTGGCAGAAGTGCCGCACGGCGAGCGCATCGTGTTGGTGGAGGATGCCCGCGAACTCGTGCCCGATCATCCTCACTGCGTGCGCATGGAGGGTCGTCCGCCTAACGCGGAGGGGGCGGGTGCTATCAGCCTCACCGACCTCGTGCGCCAGGCCTTGCGCATGCGTCCCGACCGGGTGGTGTTGGGCGAAGTACGGGGCGGGGAGATCACCGACCTGCTCCGGGCCTTCAACACCGGGCACGAGGGCGGCTGCGCCACCATCCACGCCAACTCGGTGCGCGACGTGCCCGCACGGCTCGAAGCGCTCGCGGCGCTCGGAGGGCTCGACCGGGTGGCGTGTAGCGCCCAGGTGGCGGCAGCCCTCAAACTGGTTGTGCATGTCCGCCGCGACGCGCAGGGGCGGCGTCGAGTCGCAGAACTCGGCGTGATCCAGCGCGACGGTGACGGCGTCGTCGTGCAGCCAGGCCTCATATTCACCGCCGACGGCTGGGAACGCGCAGAGGCAGCGAACATCGTCGAGGAGTGGCTATGTTGACGGCCCTTGCCGGCATCACGGGGTGGCTGGCGGTCGGCGCGCACCCGAACTCAGCCCTTCGACGACTCTCACCCGCCCGCGCTCGCCGACGACGCAGTTGGCGAGTGACGCCAGTGATGGCAGCCGCGTTGGTGGCGTTCGGGGTGGTGGTGTTCTTGCTGGGCCTCGGCGGCTTGGGCTGGGCGGTGGCGGCCGCCGTCGCCGCGGGAACGGTGTGCTGGCTGGTGCTCGAGCGTCGGCGCGCCAAGGTAGCCGGCCAACGTTCGCAGCAGGTGGCGGATGCGGCGCGGCTCCTGGCGTCGCTGCTGCGCTCCGGGCAGATCCCGACGGTGGCCCTGAAGGAAGCGGCTGACGACCATCCGCTGCTCACGGAGGCAGCGTACGCGTCGGCACTGGGCGCAGATGTGCCCGCAGCGCTGCGCCGCACGGCTCAGCTGCCAGGTGCGGAAGGGCTCGAGTCCGTCGCGGCGGCGTGGCAGGTGAGCGCGCGCAGCGGTGCTCCAGTGGCGGGTGTGCTGGAGCAGGTCGCCGACTCGTTGCGGCAAGCACGACAACTCGCGGAAGTCGTCGAAACGGAGTTGTCGTCGGCCCGAGCCTCGGGACACATCATGGCCGTGCTTCCCTTCGGCGCACTCGGGTTGGGCTTCGTCGCCGGAGGCAACCCATTGGAGTTCATCTTCGGCGCTGCGCTCGGGCAGTGGCTCGCGGTGACGGCCGTCGGGCTCACGGCACTCGGGGTGATTTGGACAGAAAGGCTTGCACGATGATGTCTGCGTTGCTGATCGCGCTCGCGGCGGCGTGCGCGTGGCTCCTTACCCCTGGTGCCGCGCTGCAGCGCCTGGACGTGGGGCCGCCCCGTCGGGCCGACGAACACCGTCGCGCCGAGCAATATCCGACGTCGTGGCGGGCCGCTGCCGCTGTTGGCGTTGTGGGCATCTGTCTCGTGGGCGTACCTGACGTGCCAGCACTCGCGCTCGCACTGGGCGGGGGCACCTTCCTCGCGACGGGGCTCCTGCGCAAACGCGTATCCCACCGTCATGAACGAGAGGAGATGCCCGACACCCTGGAGTACCTGGCCGTCTGCCTCGAATCCGGGGCGCCCATCTCGGGTGCGCTCGACACCGTCGCCGACGTGTCTCCCGTCCGCACGCAAGCATTGCTGCGGCGTGTGCTCGCTCATCTCAACGTCGGGCGATCCGTGGAGGAAGCCTGGGAGGAGCTTGGGCAGCATCCCGTCTGGGGGACTGTGGCGAAAGACATGGTGCGTGCGAGCCGGTCGGGCACCAGCTTGTCGGGGTCGCTACGAATCCATGCCGACGACGTGCGCATGCAAGTGCGCGACGCCGCCATGAAGCGGGCGCGCAAGGTGGGCGTGAAGTCGGTGATTCCGCTCATGGCATGCTTCTTGCCTGCCTTCGTGCTCATCGGTGTGGTGCCCATCATCGCCAGCCTGCTCAAGAACTTCATCTCGGGTGGGTGATCGTCATGTGCGTGGGGCACACCTGGCACTGTCCGATCAGAGCGGAAGGCAGTTGTAGAGTGCGCCCATGCACAGCTGGTCGTGGGTGCTGGACGCGCCCGAGGTCTCCACCGTCGACGTGCGCCCCGCGAGCGAGGGGGAGTACGGCGACTGGCCGGCGTGGGTGTCGTCTAAGGTGCGGCAACGTTGCGCCAACCAGGGCATCGAGCGGCTGTGGACGCACCAGCAGGAGTTCGCGGAGCTCGCCTATCGCGGGCGGCACGTCGCGCTCACCACCTCGACGGGTTCGGGCAAGTCGCTGGCCTACCTGTTGCCGGTAATCGCGGCGACGGCGGAGGGCAACGTCGGGGTGGAGGTGCCCACCTCGCGCATCCGGCGTACCGAGCACACAGCGCTCTATCTCGCTCCGACGAAGGCTCTCGCCCACGATCAGGTGCGCGCCGCAACCGCCTTCGGGCCAGCGGATTGGCGCATCACCGCCGTCGACGGCGACTCGGATGAGGCCGAGCGACGATTCGCCCGCGAGCATGCCAGTTTCGTGTTCACCAATCCGGACATGCTGCACTATTCCGTGCTGCCCAATCACCGGCGGTGGTCCAGGCTGCTGTCGGGGCTGCGCTACGTCGTCGTCGACGAAGCACACCGCTACCAGGGGGTCTTCGGCGCGCACATCGCGCACGTACTACGGCGCCTGCGCCGACTCGCCGCCCACTACGGCGCCAACCCGACGTTCTTGCTCGCCTCAGGCACCGCCACGGGCATGGACGAATTCGGCGGCAAGCTGATCGGGGAGCCGGCCATCACAGCCGTGACGCACGACGGGGCGCCGAAACCGAAGCGCGTCGTAGCACTGTGGAAGCCGTCCATCTCGCTCAACCAAGACACAGGCAACCTCCTCGGACGCCTGGTGGCGTCGGGGGCGCAGACCATCGCCTTCGTCGCGAGCAGAACGGGCGCGGAACTCGTCGCGCTCGAAGCGCAGGAGATCGCAGGCCCGGCCATCGCGAGCTACCGGGCGGGCTTCCTGCCCGGCGAGCGACGCAGCTTGGAGCAGGCGCTGCAAACCGGCGCTCTGCGCGGGGTCGCGACGACGAACGCGCTCGAGCTCGGCATTGACGTGGCCGGGATGGACGCCGTACTCATCGCGGGTTATCCGGGAAAGCTGAGCACGCTGTGGCAGCAAGCTGGGCGGGCTGGCCGACGGGGCACCGATGCGCTGGTCGTCGTGCTGGCCAGGGAGAACCCACTCGACGGATTCCTCTTCGACCATCCGGAGGCGCTGCTGCGTGCCCCCGTCGAGCAGGCTGTGCTGCACCCCGACAACCCGCGCGTCTTCGGGCCGCACCTCGCCGCAGCGGCCCAGGAACTACCCCTGACGTCGGACGATGCACGCTGGTTCGGTGGTGCATACGGTGCTGTCGTCGGCCAACTAGTGGATCAGAAGGTGCTGCGCGACCGAGGAGGGAAGTACTACTGGACGCGGGCCGACCGCGCCGTCGATTTCATCTCGCTGCGATCGGCCGGGGCGAAGCCGTACGACCTCATCGAGCGCGACACGGGGAGGATCGTCGGCACCGTCGACGAAGCGCGCGTCGACGCCGTTGCCCACCCAGGGGCGGTGTACCTGCACCAGGGTGAGAGCTTCCTCGTCGACGAGATCGACCGCGCTGACAAGCAGGCGTTCGTGGTGGAGGCGCGGCCGAAGTACTACACCCAGCCGCAGACCAGCTCGGAAATCGAGGTGCTCTCCGAGCGGGATTCGCGTGTCCTCGGCGGGGCGACCGTGCATCGCGGCGATGTGCGGCTCACCTCCCAGGTGCTGGCCTACTTGCGTCGCGACGAACTCACGCACGAAGTGTGGGACCAACATCCCCTGGAGATGCCACGTCGGCAGCTCATCACGCAGGCGGTGTGGCTCACGATCCCCGACGAGCTCACCGCAGCGCTTGATTGGGGGTCGCTGCAGCTGGGCGCCGCAGCGCACGCCATCGAACACACCGCCATCGGCCTGCTCCCGGCCTTCGCGCCCTGCGACCGCTGGGACATTGGGGGCGTCTCTACGGCGCTGCACCCGGATACCGGAGTGCCCACCATCTTCGTCCACGACGGTCTCGCCGGCGGCGCAGGGTTCGCCTTCCGAGGCTACGACGTCGTTGACGCGTGGCTGACGGCCACGCTGGAACGCCTTCGCCGCTGCCCCTGCGACGACGGCTGTCCCGCGTGCATCGTCTCGCCGAAGTGCGGCAACGCGAACCAGGTGCTCGACAAAGAGCGAGCCACCGTGTTGCTGACGCGTGTGCTCGAGGCGTGAACTGCGCCCACCTTCCACAGGCCCAGTATCAAGGCGACGAAGTTATCCACAGAACGCCTTCCCGGCGGGAATCTCGGGCGTGTCGCTGCCATAACGATGGGTGTCCGGGACGTTCCCGGGCAGCTTCGAGGGAAGGAACCCCAATGGACATCGTGAAAACCACCACTACCGTCAAGCGTCTGGCCGAACGCGGCCTCACCACCGTCGAGTACGCCATCGGGCTGCTCGCGGCCGCCGCAGCAGCACTGGTGCTGTTGCGCATCTTCAACGACAACCAGTTCTTCAAAATGCTCTTCGACTGGGTGGTGAACATCTTCAACAACATCAGCACCGGCAACGGGGGCGGCAGCATCTTCGATATCTTCGGAAAGATGTTCGGCTTCTAATGCTTGCAGGGTTGGCGGGCGGCGGCACCGGCCGTCGCCCCTCACCCCGCGGCATGGTCACCGTCGAACTCGCCATCGGCTTCGTCACCGCGACGATGCTGGCAGCCGTGTTGGTGACGCTGACCATGCTTGGGGTCTCGCAAGCCGCGGTGGCAGAGTCGTCGGCGCAAATCGCCAGGCAACTCGCTCGCGGCGACGCCGACGCGGCCCACAAAGCTGAACAACGGGCACCAGGTGCCGTGAAGGTGGAACGCGACGACGCCGGCGTCACCGTCACGGTCTCTACGACCAGCTTGGTGATTGGCCTGGGCGATATCCCCGTGCGTGCCAGCACATGGATGGCCTACGAACCGGGCGCGCACTCATGAGCCGCGCAGAACGCGGCGTCGGCACCGTGCTGACGGCGGGCATCGCAGCTGTGACCGCCGTCGTGGCCGGGGCATCGTGCCTGTGCATCACGTGGCTCAGCACCATTCGTCAAGCTGAGCGCGTCGCAGAAGTTGCGGCGCTGGCAGGCGCGTCGGCGGCAGTCAGGGGTGACGACCCTTGCGCAGCCTCCAAGCAGGCAGCTCTGCGCAACGGAGGAACCCTCTCTCGCTGCGTGGTGCGCGGCGAGGGGCCGAACGTCGTCGTCGAAACGGGGGTGGTGGCGCACATCCAGCCGCATCTGGGTATTGTGCCCGAGCACATTGAACGATTAGCCACTGCAGCAACCGTGTGATGACGTGGTGCAGGAGCAGATGTGCAGTAGAAATAGTGGAGAGCAACCACCGCCAGCGAGGAAAGGGAACCTATGGCATTGCGCAGCCGATTGTCCGAGGCGGGATACACGGCAAATGGCGTGTTGAATCGCATCGGTGAGCTTGGCCAAGCCGGGCTCGGACGCAACATCACGGTGCCCGCATCCCGCGAACTCGGCGATGCCCATGATCCGCTCGCCACGCTCATCAAGCTGTTCATCTTGCAGCAGGACGTGCCAAACTCCGACGTCGCATTCCTGGAAGGAGAAGCCGACGAGTACCTCGCTGAGTACGACGGGCGGGTTCGGGCCACCGTCGATGTCCGGCCGTACGGCTCTCCCGACGATGGCGCGTCGGGTTGGGTGGTCTCCGACCTGACCCCAGGCCTTGACCTGGTAACCACGCCCACTCGCCCCGACTATGTGCTGGGCGTCTCCCCGGCATCCACCACGTTGGCACAAATGACGATGCGCACACCGGTCCTGCGGGCGCTCGACCTCGGCACCGGCTGCGGGGTGCAGTCATTGCACCTCGCCCAGCACGCGACGAGCGTTGTTGCTACCGACGTCAACGCCAGAGCGCTCACCATGGCGCGCGCGAGCGCCGCGCTCACCGGTGTCAGCGTCGACGTTCGGGAGGGGTCGCTGTTTTCGCCGGTTACGGGGGAACAATTCGACCTCATCGTCTCCAACCCGCCATACGTGATGAGCCCGCCGTCGAAGGACGGCTCGACGCTAACCTACCGAGAGACGAATTTCACCGGCGACGGTCTGCTGCAGGCCATTCTCCGCGATGCTCCGGCGCATCTGGCTCCGGACGGCAGCCTCCAGCTACTCACGAACTGGGCCATTCTGGAGGGTCAAACGTGGGATGAACGCATCCGCTCGCTGCTGGCGCCGCTCAATCTCGACGTGTGGGTGATAGAGCGGGAGCGCCTCGATAAGTACAGCTATATCGAGATGTGGCTCGCCGACGCTGGGCTCGCCGGCACGCCCGAGTGGCGGCCCGCGTATGAACGATGGCTCGAGTATTTCGCCGAACTGCGCATCGCGGAAGTGGGGATGGGCTGGATTCTCGTCACCGACGCGGGCAGGGCCACACCGCACGTTCGCGTCGAATCCTGGCCCCACGCCGTCCAACAACCGGTGGCCCCAGTCTTCGCGCGGCACCGGGCCGCCGTCGACGCAGCCACCGCACCCGACGAGCAGCTCCTGGCCTCACGCCCACGACTCGTCGACGTGCGCCAAGAGACCGTGGGCGCACCAGGCGCGGAAGATCCGGAACACATCGTCTTTAGACAGACCACCGGGCTGCTTCGAGGCATGACCACCGACACCGGGTTCGCCGCCGTGCTCGGGGCACTCGACGGCGACCTCACCGTGCAGCAGGTGCTCGACGCGGTAGCGCAGATCCTGGAGCTGGACCCGTCGCAATTCACTGTGGACATGCTTGCCAAACTGCGCAAGGCCCTCGAAGAGCAGTACCTTGTTCCAGAAGGGAGCTGACACGCCACCGGACGTTCACACTTCGTCGGCTATGGTCTAGGAACCCGAACGTTGAGCAGGAAGAATTCATGACCCCACAGCGCCTCGTGATCGTTGAGTCACCCACCAAGGCCACCAAAATCGCTGGTTTCCTCGGTAAGGAATACTCGGTCACCTCGAGCCGCGGCCACGTCCGCGACCTTCCCACCAGTGCGTCCGACGTGCCTGCGAAATACAAGGGCGAGAAGTGGGCGCGCACCGGCGTGAACGTGGATGACGACTTCGCGCCCATCTACGTCGTAGGTGCGGATAAGAAAGCCACCATCAGGGAGCTGAAAGCTAAGCTGAAGGACGTCGACGAACTCCTGCTCGCCACCGACGGTGACCGCGAAGGTGAAGCGATCGCGTGGCACCTGCTCGAGGAACTGAAGCCGAAGATCCCCGTCAAGCGGATGGTGTTCCACGAGATCACCAAGCATGCTATCCAAGAGGCGGTGGAGAACCCGCGTGAGCTCGACGTCAGCCTTGTAGATGCGCAGGAGACCCGACGCATCTTGGACCGTCTCTACGGCTACGAGGTCTCCCCGGTGCTGTGGAAGAAGGTAATGCCGAAGCTCTCCGCCGGTCGTGTGCAGTCGGTGGCCACCCGGCTCATCGTCGATAGGGAGCGCGAGCGCATCGCGTTCGTGCCGGCCGCGTATTGGGACCTCGACCTCACGCTGGATGCCGGCGAGCACCGCGATCCGCGCACATTCCCCGGGCGGCTCGTGTCTGTCGATGGGCAGAAGGTGGCCCAAGGCAGAGACTTCGACTCCGAGGGCCAGGCCAAAGACCCCTACGTGATGGTGCTCGACGAGCCCAGCGCCACCAAGCTTGCCGACGGCCTGCGCGACGCGGATATCGTCGTGACAGCCGTCGAAGCGAAGCCGTACAGCCGCCGCCCGTACGAGCCGTTCCGCACCACGACGCTGCAGCAGGAAGCGGGCCGTAAGCTGCACTTCACGTCGCAGCGCACAATGTCGGTGGCTCAAGATCTGTACGAGCAGGGCTTCATCACGTACATGCGTACCGATTCGGTGACGCTCTCCAGCCAGGCCATCAAGGCCGCGCGAGGCGCCGTCGCTGGGTTGTTCGGTGAGAAATTCCTCTCCCCGAAGCCGCGGGTGTACGCGTCGAAGGTGAAGAACGCGCAGGAAGCGCACGAGGCCATCCGCCCGGCCGGCGACGAGTTCGTCCACCCCGACAAGGCCGGTTTGAACGGTGACCACTACCGCCTCTACCAGCTCATCTGGATGCGCACGGTCGCCTCCCAGATGGCCGACGCGGTGGGTGAGCAGATGTCGCTGTCGTTCCAAGCCACCGTCGATGGTCAAGCACTGGAACTCGCCGCGTCTGGTCGCACCATCACGTTCCCCGGCTTCCTCAAGGCGTACGTCGTGAGTGTCGACGAGGGCGCCGCCGACGATCAGCAGTCGCGTCTTCCGGAACTGGCCGAGGGCGACCAGCTCGCCGCCTACGCCGTCGCCGCCTCGGGGCACCAGACGAAGCCCCCCGCCCGATACACCGAGCCGTCGCTCGTCGCGAAGCTCGAAGAGCTCGAGATCGGCCGCCCCTCCACGTACGCGTCGATCATTCGCACCATCACCGCACGCGACTACGTGTTCAAGAAGGGGTCGGCGCTGGTGCCCACGTGGCTCGCGTTCGCGGTGACGAGGCTGCTCGAAGAGCACTTCTCTAAGCTCATCGACTACGACTTCACCGCGCACCTCGAAGATCAGCTCGACGAGATCGCGTCGGGCAGGGCGAAGCGCCTCGCTGTGCTCAACGACTTCTACTTCGGCCCGGAGGGGAAGACGGCCCAGGGTTTGCAGACACTCGTCACGGAGTTGGGCGACATCGATGCGAAGGCGCTCTCTACCTTCCCGCTCGGCGACTCCGGCATCGACGTGCGCGTCGGGCGCTACGGCACCTACGTCGAAGCGGAGGGTGGCAAGAAGCGAGCCAACGTGCCCGAAGACCTGCCTCCGGATCAGCTCACCGTCGAAGCGGCAGAGGAATTTCTCAGCCAGCCGCTCGACGAGCAGCGAGAGCTCGGCGTCGACGAGGCGACGGGACTGACTATCGTCGCGAAGAACGGGCGTTTCGGGCCGTACGTCACCGAGCTGCTGCCCGAGGACGCGCCAAAGTCGAAGAAGCCGCGCACCGGGTCGCTGTTCAAATCGATGTCGCTGGAGACGGTCACGCTCGACCAGGCCCTCCAACTGCTCAGCCTGCCGCGCGTCGTCGGGACTACCGAGGACGGCACGGAGATCACGGCGCAGAACGGGCGATACGGGCCGTACCTCAAGAAGGGCACAGACTCCCGTTCGCTCACGAGCGAGGACGAAATCTTCAGCATCACCATGGAGCAGGCTGAGGCCATCTACGCGCAGCCGAAACAGCGTGGTCGGGCCGCCGCGAAGCCGCCGTTGCTTGAGCTAGGCGAGGACCCGGCCAGCGGCAAACCCGTCGTGGTGAAAGATGGGCGCTATGGTCCGTACATCACCGACGGTGAGACCAACGTGACGGTGCCGCGCGGGGAAGACCCGGCCACCCTGACCGCATCCCGCGCCTTCGAGCTGCTGGCGGCCAAGCGCGCCAAGGGTCCGGCCCCCAAGCGCAAGACCACCAGACGTAAGACGACGAAGCAGAAGTCCTGATGGCCAAGCAGAAGCCATTGCGGTTCCGGGTGCCGGTTGAGGCCTCGGCGCCGTTGCTGGTGTCGAACCCAGCCGGCTTTACGCGCCTGCTTGCGCGCCCTGCGCAGAGCCATCGGATGGACGTCACCGTCCTCGACGCCCACGACGCTCGCCTGTTGCGCGCAGGCATCGTGGTGGCGCGCCGTCGCCGCAACGAAGAGTCAGGGGAGTGGTACGTGGCCGCTCCCGACTGGCCGAGCCTTCCCGACGAGGCGAGCTACGCGCCAGACGGCTCCGGAGAATTACCTCGCGAGCTACGACGTCAGCTCTCGTGGTTCCTGCGCCACGAACCGCTCACGGCGTTCGCCACGATGGTCTGCGACCGTCACGAGTACGTGTTGCGCGGCGGCGAGGATGATCTTGTCGACATCCGTGATGACACCATCCGTATCACTCGCGACAACGTTGAGCTCTCCACAACCCGCGAGATCACGATGACTCCTAGGGCCAAGCTTGCGGGCCAGCAGCGTGACTTCATCGTCTCCGCGCTCGAAGCGATCGACGCGAGCCCCATGGGTGCTCAGCCGACGCTCCAGCAGCGCATCGGCCCTCCGGCCACCGGGCTCACGAGCTTCCGGCCGCCAGAAGGTATCGACCCGGACATGAACTTGGAGGAGTTCGTCTCCGAGGTGCTACAAGCCCACCTCTATGCGCTCGTCATCGCGGAATTGAGACAGAAGCCGGAGCAGGAGCGCGTCGAGATCGATCAGCTCTCGCGCGATCTTCGAGGGCTCGCCCCGGTGCTCGAACCAGCCTGGCGCGATGCGCTTGAATCTGATCTGCGGACGCTGGCCTCGTCGGACAGTGGTAGCCGTGACGACCTCCTGCTGGGCGTCATCGACGCGCTCGTTGGCGCCGTGCGTGCCCCGAAGCTCGGCAATCTATCGACGGAAAATGCCCGCGTGGCGCTGAGTAGTCGCATGGAGCAGGCGCTCATGATCTTGTTTGATCGGTGTCGAGCACTCGAGCACGATGGCCCCGACGAAGCGTGGGGCGCTGCCTTGCGGTCGGCGTTGCAGCTGCGAGCGACGAACCGTCTCCTCGAACCGCTGTTCGGTAAACCCGTGCGCAAGCTCGACCGTGAACTCGACGAAGTGATCGACCTCCTGCGTTCCTCGGTGAGCCCGCCGGACGGTATCGAGGTCGCTGGCATGTCCCCGGAGGAAGCCTTCCAGCTAGGACGAGACGTGGAGCACGCGCAATGGAACGTGGTACGGGCTCGTCAAACCTTGATCGACACCTGGCCCGAGCACGTCGCGAAGGGCAGAAAGGCGCTGAAGAAGATGCGAAAGAAGTTGCGGTGACAGGGCTCTTCATTGCATTTGAGGGCGGCGACAGCGTCGGCAAATCCACCCAGGTCGAATACCTTGCGGCCCACTTGGCGGGGCTCGATGTAGATCGGGTGGTGACGCGCCAACCCGGGGGTACGCAACTGGGCGCTACGCTCCGACGCCTGCTACTCGACCCGGCGACGGGCGACGTCGATGCCAGGGCGGAAGCGCTCACCTACGCCGCCGACAAGGCGCAGCACGTACACGAACTCATTGCTCCCGCGCTGGCGAGCGGGAAAGTGGTCATCACCGACCGATATGTCGATTCGATGATCGCCTACCAGGGGGCGGGCAGAGCGCTGAACCTCGACGAGGTGTCCCGCATCGCATGGTGGGCGGTCGGTGGGCTCCGGCCGCATTTGACGATCCTCCTCGACGCCGACCCCGCCGACGCCGTGCACCGCATCGCGACGAAGGATCGGCTCGAAGATGCCGGCATGGAGTTCCATCGGCGCGCCCGGCAGCACTTCCTCGATCTCGCCGCGCAGCGCCCCGACGAGTACCTCGTCCTGCACGCGCGGGCTCCTCGGGATGAGATTGCAGGACGCGTGGCGGACGCCGTCGACAGGTTGCTCGCTCGACGCGGCTGAATTGTCAGTGCGGCGTGGCAGGATGTGAGTCATGGCGGACGTATACGGCGAACTGATCGGGCAGGAGCGCGTGGTCGAGACGTTGCGCCGCGCCGCCTCCGGTGCTCGGCACGCCATGACGCACGCCTGGCTGTTCGTCGGCCCTCCAGGTAGTGGCAGGTCGAACGCGGCCAAAGCCTTCGCCGCAGCATTGCAGTGCCCGCGAGGGGGCTGCGGGGCGTGTGAGGAGTGCCGCACGGCACTCAGCGGTGCCCACCCCGACGTCACGCTGGTGCGCACCGAACAGCTCTCCATCGGCGTGAAAGAGACGCGCGAGATGGTGTTCCGCGCCAACGTGGCACCAGTGAAAGGGCGCTACCAAGTCGTCGTCGTGGAAGACGCCGATCGCGTTACCGAGCGAGCCGCCGATGCCCTGCTCAAGGGGCTGGAAGAGCCCGCCCCGCGCACGGTATGGCTGCTGTGCGCACCCAGCCCCGACGATGTCATCATCACCATCCGCTCGCGGTGCCGCACGGTGAAGCTCGCTACGCCTTCCGACGACGCCGTCGCGCAGTTGCTGGTGGATCGCGACGGCATCGACCCAGCGCTGGCTGCCCATGCTGCGCGTGCGGCGCAGGGGCACGTCGGGAGGGCTCGTGGGCTCGCCCGGTCTGAAGACGCCCGCATTCGTCGGCACGAGGTGCTCACCATCCCAGCCAAGCTGCAGTCCGTCACCGACTGCCTGGTGGCCGCGGAGAATCTCGTGGCGAATGCCACTGCGGATGCCGAAGAAATCTGCGCGCCACTCGACGAGAAGGAGATGGCCTCGCTGAAGGAGTCGCTGGGCGTGGGCGGCAAGGGCACGCGCAAACCGCGGAACGCGCAGGCTGCTCTTCGAGAGCTGGAAGATGAGCACAAGACTCGCCGCAAGCGCATTGTCCGAGATTCCCTGGACCGCGTGCTCACTGAGTTCACCGCGCTGTATCGCGACGTGCTCGCGGTGCAAACTAGCGCCGGGGCGCCGCTGATTAACGCTGACATCGCCGACGTCGTCGAGCAGCTCGCACGGCGCTCGTCCGCAGAACGCACCGTGCGCGTACTCGACCACATTCTCGCCACGCGCACCCGACTGGAGGGCAACGTTGCACCCCAACTCGCATTCGAAGCGCTGCTGGTGGGCATCCTTCGAAGCTAGGTTTTGGGGCGCGTGTCTGGCTCCGTAACTCGCGGTTTGGCTGAAACAATGGACGTGAAGAATGTCTAGGCAACGAACGAGGTCAGCAATGTCGACCAACAACTCCAACGACTGGGTTCGGGAAGGCACCCCCCGTGAGGACTGGGATGCCGACACCGACTACGGCGTCGAAGTCGACCCTGCAGAATGGGACGACTACGCACAGGAGCAGGCTGTGCCCGTGCGCACACCGGAGGCCGCACGCGAATACGTGCCGCCGACGCAGCGAGAACAGCAGTCCGACCCGCAGGAGCTCGTCGAGCAGGCGCAGGCGCAGGTAGCAGGCGAGGAGGCATCCGACGCCGCTCAGCCTGATGCCGCGACGCCTACCGTCGACGAGGCTCCAGCTACGGATTCAGCACCTGCAGCGGGAGTTCCTGAGGACGATGCGCCCGACGCCGAGGCCAGCGAGCCGCAGGCAGCTGCTGCAGACGTTCGCGATGAACAGCGCCCGTTCGAGGAGCAGCCGGCTGAGGAACACCCCCTCGAGGAAAGCCCGGTTGATGAGGCACCAGAGAGCGGTTCCCCCGTCGATGAGTTCCACAGCAGTTACGAGACCGCCGACGACGAGCACACGGCGGTGCGTCCGCGCCCGATCGTGCCGGAAGTTGCTGCCGAGCAGCCTGAGAGCATCACGGATACTGCTGAGCATCGTCCCGACAGTGACGATCCCGAAGCTACGGGCGTATACGACGTCGTTGACCGCGACGAGGCCCAGCCCGAGGACGCATCGCACCTCGATAGCGAGACACAGCCTGGCTCTGAACCGGAGCCCCGCGACGATCACGCTGAGGGCGAGGCCGCCGCTGCGGCTGCGCCGCTGGCAGCAGGTGCCGTAGCGGCTGGTGCTACCGATGGCGCCCAGCATGACGAAGGCGAGTACGCCTCGCTCTACCGCGAAGAGCACCAGAAGCTCGAGCCCGAGTCTGTCACCGAACCCGAGCCCGACGCCGAAACCACGCAGGCCTTCACACCCGCGGTGGATAACAACACGCAAGTGATCGACGACGAGCGACTTGCCGCCGAAGAAGCCGAGGAGCGCGATCGCCAGGCCCGACTCCAGGAGCAGCGGGATGCGCGCGACGCCCGTCTCGGCGTCGTGCCGAGCTCGCAGGATGCCGGCGTGCGAGTGGTCACCAAGCCCGTGAAGCGTCAGGCAGACAAGTTCTTTGGCGCGTTCTCGCTGTTCGTGCTGCGCGGTGTGCTCGCAGCCATTCTCGGCGTGCTCGCCTACCAGGTGCTCCAGGACGTCACCCGCACCGAAGAGTTCATCGCGAACACCGTCGTGCCTGAGCCGCGAATCGTCGCCTGGATCCTGGGCTATGGGCTGGCTGTGCTGGCAGCGCTCTTGCTCATCGGTTTGGGCGCTCGCTTCTTCAGCGCGCTGCTCGTGCTCATCTCGGGAGCGTCGCTGGCGCTGTTCCGCTGGGGTGCGTTCAGTATCTTCATGGATGGCCGCGAAGGTTTCCTCGGCGACCGCACGCTGCTCACGCTGGCCGCTGCGCTCGTCATCGTTGCATTCGGTGCCGGACGCTGGTCGATCGACGGCGCCATCTACTCCGCGAGGCACAAGTCGAAGGAAACGGTCGACGGATAATTGCATCAGCCCTATAGGCTGACCGCATGGATAAAAGACTGAGGCTCACACAAGTTGTCATCGCATTGCTGTGTGTGAGCCTCGTCTTTTCCCTGTTCGCGTTCGGTCTTGTTGGCGGTGGAACGTCACCCGACCAACAACCGCCGACAGTGCAGCCCACCCGCCAAGCACCTCGGAAAGTGGAAGAAGGGCAGCGCCTCCCCGGCGAACTCGCCCGTCAACTCGATACGCTCGACGTGTTCAAGCCCGACGTCACCCCGAACCCTGATCGCCAGACCAGCTACCAGCCAGCGGGGAAGCCGAAGGTCACGCTCCCCGGAAGTTTGGGCGACGATCTGCGCGCCTACGCCGAGCAACCCGTCGAATGGGAGACGTGCGGCGAGGGGCTGTGCGCGAAGGTCCTCGCTCCGCTCGATTGGGAGAACCCGGGCCAGGCCGCCGTCGAATTGGCGGTCACCAAGGTGCCGAGTGCCAATCCGAGCTTGGATCCACTCTTCGTCAACCCCGGCGGTCCCGGTGCGGGAGGCACTGCGTTCGCCACCCAATTCGCACCTGACTACTTCAAGGGCATGGACATCATCGGCTGGGATCCGCGCGGCACGGGCGCATCCACCCATGTCCAATGCGGCTCCCCAGCAGAGACCGACAAACTCTTCGACCTCGACTCCACTCCCGACGACGCCACCGAAGAACGCGCTCTCCAGGACGGCTACCGTCAGTTCGCGAAGCAGTGCCGAGACGCCTCGGGCGAGCTGCTTGACCACATCTCCAGCGTCGATGTGGCCCGCGACATGGACCTGCTGCGGCACCTCGTCGGAGCCAAGAAACTGAACTTCCTGGGCGTCTCCTACGGCACCTTTATCGGCGCGATGTACGCCACCTTGTTTCCCGACACCTCCGGCAGGCTCGTGCTCGACGGCGCCGTCGAGATCACCGACGAAGAACCGGTGCCGCAGATCGTCGGGTTTGAGCGCGCCTTCGTCGCATGGGCTGACTGGTGTGCGGAGCAGCAGGTGTGTGTGCTGCACGGGAAGTCGTCGAAGGAGCTCCAGCAGCAGGTCACGAGCTGGCTGCAAAGTCTGGACGCGTCGCCTCTCGACGTGGGCAAGCGCAAGCTGACGCAGTCACACGCGGCCACCGGCATCGCCATGTTCTTGTACGCCGACGATTCGGGCTACCGCGCGCTCGCGGAGTTCTTGCGCGAAGCCATGGCAGGCAACGGCGAAGGGCTGCTGCGGGCCGCCGACGAGCTGAACGGCCGAGGGCAGGGCGGCAAATACGAGACCATCGCCTACGCATTCCCCGCGATGGGCTGCGCAGATTCCCCCGACGAGGGTGCCGCCGCCGTGCCGAAGCGTGCCAGGGAGGCCATGGCGGACACGCCCATCCTCGGCCGCCACATGGGTTACGGCTACCAGTGTCAGTTCTGGACAGCCGAACCGTTGCCGGCCTACAAGCTCGACGCGAAGGACGCCGACCCGATCCTCGTTGTTGGTTCGACGGGCGACTCCGCGACGCCGTATGAGCAGGCTGAGCGGATGGCGAAGCAACTCGAGCCAGCGGGGCTGCTCACCTACGAGGGCGCCGGGCACGGTGCCGTGACCGGTGGCAATCAATGCGTGACGCGCACCGTCGGGGAATTCCTCGCCGACGGCAGGCTGCCCGAGGAGGGGAAGCGGTGCAAGTGACCGCGCCGAGTTGTGAGGTTGTGCCCGGTTGCCGCTATAGTTTCACCTTGCTGCCGTCCTAGCTCAGTCGGTAGAGCGACGCTCTCGTAAAGCGTAGGTCACGGGTTCGAATCCCGTGGACGGCTCTGGTGGCGCACCTGCGTTCGCGCGGCGCCT
The DNA here is from genome assembly GCF_947286155.1 of uncultured Tessaracoccus sp. Lineage (GTDB taxonomy): Bacteria > Actinomycetota > Actinomycetes > Propionibacteriales > Propionibacteriaceae > Arachnia. The sequence continues at coordinate 3,374 of NZ_CAMYPD010000022.1, read as the reverse complement.
TTCGGTCGGATTGCCTGCCCCATGGCGGCGTCGCATTACTGGTCGCAGCTTCTTTTGCGCTCAACTAGGGGGCGACCTGCACCCGCCGAATGTGCCTTTGTAGGCTGGGGGTTGTTCAATGATTTCAAGACACAGGAGACACCGGTCGTGTACGACGCAGTCATCATAGGAGCCGGTTTGGCGGGGCTTGAAGCAGCCCGAGACCTGCGCGCTCGCGGGCTGCGTGTGACCGTCCTCGAAGCACGTGACCGCGTCGGCGGGCGCGTGGAGAACATCGTGTTGTCCGACGGGTCATATCTCGAGATGGGTGGCCAATGGATCGGCTCAGGCTTCGACGCGCTGCGCGAGCTGATTGCCCACTACGGCCTGGAGACCGTCGGCATTCCCGAGCCGGACGGCAGGTTCATCGTCCGCCATCACGAAACGACGCATCAGGTTCCCACCGACGGCAACACCACCGTGCTCAACCCGTTCGAGGTGGCCGATTTGGGGCAGGGGCTCCTGCGTCTTCGGCGGCTGGCGCATCGGCTGGTCAATGACGCGGTGTGGGCACGGGCGAATCACCTCTGGCTGGAGCAGACGCTTGAGCGCTGGGCCTCCGCGAACATCCGCACCGAGATGTCTCGGGCGCGGCTCGCTGAGGTGTTTGCATCCGCATTCGAGGTCGAAGCCTCCAACACATCGCTACTGAAGGCGCTGCATCTCGTCCAGGACGGGCCTGACCTCGAATCCATGCTGGCCGTGAACGGGCAGTTGGAACAGTTGCGTGTGGTGGGCGGCATGCACGAGCTCGCCCGACGCATGGCCGACGATCTCGGCGACACCGTGCGCCTCGGGCAGGAAGTGACGAGTATTCGTCATCGTGCCGACGGCGCCACCGTTGTGCTCGCCAGCGGCGAGGAAGTTGAGGCACGTTTCGTGATCTCGACGCTGCCGCCGCGCCTGGCTACGTCGCTTGCCCATGAACCCGCGTTGCCTGCCTGGCGCGTCGAGGAATCCGACAAGGTGAACCCGGGCAATGTGATTAAGGCATACCTGCTGTTCGACGAGCCTTTTTGGCGCGCGCGGGGGCTGTCAGGACAGTCCAGTGCAGACGCGGGGCCGGTACGCGTCACGTTCGACACCACGCCGGCGAACGCGTCGCAGGGTCATCTCATGGGATTTTTTGCCGGCTCGGAAGCGGTGTCGCTGGCGAAACGCACCCCACAGATTCGTGAGCGGGCGTTCCTCGATTCCGTGCGGGCATCGTTTGGCGACGGTGTGCCGCAGCCGAGCGGGTACGTTGAGCGCGACTGGACGGCAGAGCAGTTCACCCAGGGCTGCCACGGCGCCCACTTCGCGCCCGGCATCTGGACGACCGTCGGCCCGGGCCTGGCGAAGCCAGAAGGAGTGCTCTACTGGGCCGGCGCCGAGTACGCCACCCGGTTCAATGGGTACATGGAGGGCGCGCTTCGCTCTGGGCAGGCGGCCGCTGCTGCGGTAGCCTCGCGGTGTGCCTGATCGCCCGCTTGCTCGAACTCGCCTCGCCGCCCAAGGCCTGATTCAGCCGAGGTGGTCGTCGCCCGTCGATGCGGTGCGCGCGTTTGGGGTCATGCAGGGGCAAGACCTTCCGGGCGTCATGGCATCCGCAACGCTGCGCGCGATGGGCTTAGTCGCGGATGTCATCGCGGCGATGAACGCTGGCGAGCTCGTGCGTGGTTATCCCATGCGTGGCACCGTGTTTTTGAGCACCGCTGAGGACCTGCGCTGGATCACCGAGCTGTGTGCCGGGAGGTCGTTGGCCGAAGCGCGTCGACGTCGAGAGCGCGGCGATGCTATCACGGAAGCCGAGCTCCGCCGAGTGGAAGAGCGCGTGCGGGAACTCGCTGCTGGCAAGGGATTGAGCCGGGCCGAGTTCATGGATGCGATGGCTGCAGCAGGCATCGACCACCGTGGCGGGCGTGGGTATCACTGCATCTTCACGCTGATCGCAGAAGGGGTGCTGTGCTACGGCCACTGGAACGGTGTCGATCAGCAGCTCATGCTCGCCGACGAGTTGCTCGGCCCCGGCCTGGAGCAGCGCTTCAACGGCGATGCCGTATCCGCGACGACGGAACTCGCGGCGCGCTACTTCCGCAGCCACGGGCCGGCGAGGGTGCGGGACTTCGCGTGGTGGTGCAAGCTGCCGCTGGGGACGATCCGTGCGGCGCTGTCACAGTTGCCCAATGACGTCGTGCATCTCGGCGACGAGACGTACGCGTCGGCCTTGCTGCCCGAGACAATGGACGACCTGGCGCGGGCCACGTCGCAACCACTCCTGCTACCTGGCTTCGACGAATACATCCTGGGCTACCCCGACCGGCTCTTTGCGATGGACCAGGCCACCCACGACGCACTCGTGCCCGGCAACAACGGCGTGTTCCGGAAATCGGTCGTCGTCGACGGTGTGGTGCGGGCCTTCTGGAGCCGTGGCGGGCAGGCTGGGCGTCGCACGTTGGAGCTCACGGAGCTGGCGGGCATCCCGAAGCGCGCTCAGGCCGGCGTGCGTCGACGGTTCGCTGAGTATCCGTTCGTGCAGCCGTGAGCCGACGCCTGAGTTAGCGCAGGCGGACGTATTCGAGTTGGACGTCCTGGGGAAGGCTGCCAGCGAGGAAGGACTCCCACGTGGCGCCCGGGAGGTTGAAGGCGGCGAGGGCGGCCGTCGGGAATGATGCTGCGATGTCGGATGCTTCGGCGGCGTTGCTGAGCTGGGCGAGTTCCGCGGCCCAGCTGTGCATGGAGGGGTTGTGGCCGACGATGAGCGCCGCGCCTGACGGTGTGGTGTCTGCTGAGAGGAGCGCCTCGAGTACGCCGTCGTGATGGGTGTTGTGGAGGTTGGGGAGGTACTCGACGGCGCAGTTGAGGCCGAGAAGCTCGAAAGTCTCGCGGGTGCGGGCCGCCGTCGAGACGTACGCGTGTGTGACGCCGAGGGGCTGAAGCAGTTCGCCTGCAGCGGCCGCCTGCTCGCGCCCGCGAGCGGTGAGACGCCGGTCGTGGTCGCCGGTGGGAGAGAAATCTTCGGCCTGAGCGTGCCGCATGAAGATGCATCGCATACAGCAAGCTTATGCGAGGGTGGGCCCCGGTGGTTGAGTAGCGAGCGCTTCGCCCCCGGTGGTGGAGTAGCCGCCGGAGGCGGCGTATCGAAACCACCCCGCTTAGGTGGCAGATTCTGGTCCGTGTTTGGGCGCAAACCTGCCACCTAAGCTCATGGCGTTGCGTCTCGATTCGGCCCTTCGGGCCTACTCGACGGGCGGTCGGGCTGTGCCCGGCTACGCCCGGTGGTGGAGTAGCCGCCGTAGGCGGCGATGGTCTTATGGTTTGTCAAGCCATGTTTGGAGGTCGTGTTTGAGGGTTGG